>NZ_JANJFJ010000188.1:0-8610 GCF_024626565.1 Microbacterium sp. zg.Y909 | reverse complement strand
CCGCCGACGAGCTGTGGCTGAGCCCGGCCTACCAGCGGGACGTCGCGATCATCCACTTCACGTGGCGCAACCACCCCGACGAGGTGGCGGCGCTGCTCCCCGACATCGAGCAGGCGCTCGCGCCGTTCGACGCCCGCCCGCACTGGGGCAAGGCGCACCGCTTCGACCGTGCGGCCATCGAGCGGGTGCACCCGCGCCTGGCCGATGCCCGAGCGGTGTTCGAGCGCCTCGATCCCGACGGTCGATTCGTCAACGACCACCTCGTGCGCGTCGGCGTGCGCGAGGCCCGCTGACCCCGACGAACCGACGACCCCGAGCCCGCGGGGCTGCTGCCCGCGGGGCTACTGCACCACGCGCTTGCGGCCTCGCACGCCCGCCCGCACCGCGTCGGCGTCCGGCAGCCGGATCGGCGTCGTCGCGGCGATCTCATCCGAGAAGGCCTCGCGCGGCACGACCGACACCGGCCGGGTCTCGCCGAGCGTGACGCCGAACCGTCGCGACTCCGAGCGCTTCACCCGGCCCGAGACGAGCATCCAGATCGCCCCGATCGCGAAGGCGACGAACGCCGCCGCCGCACCGAGCAGGATCGCCGCTCGCGGCCCGAACTCGTTGGCAACCCATCCCACGATGGGCGCGCCGAGCGGGGTGCCTCCCATGAGGATCGCCATGTACAGCGCCAGCACCCGACCGCGAAGCGCCGGGTCGGTGGTGGTCTGCACGTAGCCGTTGGCGGTGGTCAGGGTCGTCACGACGGCGAAGCCGGTGAGCATGAGCGTCAGCGCGTACAGCCAGTAGTTCGGCATGAACGCCGAGACGGTGCCGGCGACGGCGAACATCAGCGTGCCGAGGATCACCATGCGGATGCGGGCACGGTCGCGGCGGGCGGCCATCAGCGCGCCGATGAGCGACCCGACGGCGAGAATCGAGCTGAGCAGGCCGTATCCGTCGGCCTCCTGCCCGAATTCCAGCGCCATCGTCGAGGCGAAGATGGGGAAGTTCATGCCGAAGGAGCCGAGCAGGAACACCATCGCGAACGCCACGATGAGGTCGGGGCGCTTGCCGACGTAACGGAAGCCGTCGGCCAGTCGCGATGCACCGGCGTGCTTGATCCGCGGGATCAGCTCGTCGGTGCGGATGAGCATGAGCGCCACGATCATCGCGATGAAGGTGACGGCGTTGACGAAGAACACCCAGCCCGTGCCGACGGCGACGATCACGACGCCCGCCACGGCGGGGCCGATCATGCGTGCGCCGTTGAACGATGCCGCGTTCAGCGCCACGGCGTTGGAGGCGTTCTCGCGCGAGACGAGGTCGGAGACGAACGCCTGCCGCGAGGGGTTGTCGAACGCGGAGATCAATCCGAGGAGCACCGCGAAGGCGTACATGAGCGGCAGCGTCATGACCCCGGCCAGCAGCAGCGATCCGATGACGACGCCCACCACGAGCAGCATGCTCTGCGTGATCATGAGCAGCTTGCGCCGGTCGAAGCGGTCGGCCACCCAGCCGGTGACCCCGACGAGCAGCAGCGGCGGGGCGAACTGCAGCGCCATCGTGACGCCCATAGCGCCGGCGTCGTTGTCGGTCAGCTGCGTGAGGACGACCCAGCTGAGCGCGGTCGCCTGCATCCAGGCGCCGATGTTGGACACCAGGGCGCCGATGAACCACACACGGTAGTTGAAGACGGAGAAGGAGCGGAACATCGCACTCATCGCGAAGCCACCTCCCGCATGATCGCCGTGGCACGTGCGAGCACGGCGCGGTCCTCGTCCCCGATCTCGGCGAGGGCGCCCTCGAGCCACGAGTCGCGGCGCCGGGTGGTCTCCTCGACCACGGCGATGCCGGTGTCGGTGAGCGACACGTTGACCTTGCGCCGGTCGTGCTCGTCGGGGGTCCGCGCAATGTAGCCGGACTCCTCGAGGCAGTTCACGGTGCGGTTCATCGATGGCGCAGACACCCGCTCGCGGTCGGCGAGCTCGCCGAGGGTGTGCGGGCCGTGCATGGTGAGAGCCGCGAGCACGGCGAACTGGCCGTCGCTCATCTCGTCGACCGCGCGCTGGGCGCGCAGGCGCCGGGCGAGGCGGAAGGTGGCCATGCGCAGCTCGGATGCCGCTGCGGAGAGGTCTGGGGGCGTTGAGGCGGGGAGGTCTGTCGTAGTCATGCGAATACTTAGCATAGCTCATTAGTTCGGCTAAGTAAATCGGGGTCACTCAACCATTGACCGCGGGGGAGCCGCGCCCATAGGCTCGTGGAGGCGACTGGGGAAAGCGCATTCCGATTCCGATTCGAAGGTGAACCGAATGACAATCCCTGCCCTGCGGCCCGTCCGCACCTCTCCGCGGTGGCGTGCCGCTGCGATCGCGACGGCGACCCTGACCGCCGCCGCCCTGGCCCTCCCGATGTCGGCCGCCTCGGCCGTGCCACCGGATGCCGCGGCATCCGTCCCCACCTCCGGCCCCGGCACCGCCAGCCCTCAGCTCGAGTCGCTCGACCGCGGCGTGGTCGCCGTCGACACCGGATCGGGTGTCTTCATCAGCTGGCGGCTGCTGCAGGGGGAGGCGTACGGCGCGGATGCCACCGGGCTCACCGGCACCGACTTCGCCGTCTACCGCGACGGCGAGAAGATCGCGACGGTCACCGACAGCACCAACCTGCTCGATGCCGCCGGCTCGGCGTCGACGACCTATCAGGTCGCCCCGGTGCTCGCCGGCCGCGAGGGGGAGCCGAGCGATCCTGTCTCGCCGCTTGCCCAGGGCCATCTCGACATCCCGCTCACGCGCCCGGCCGACGGGGTGACCCCCGCCGGCGAAACGTACACGTACGCCGCCAACGACGTCTCGGTCGGCGACGTCGACGGCGACGGCGCGTACGAGTACGTCGTGAAGTGGGATCCTTCCAACGCCAAGGACGTCTCGCAGGTCGGGTACACCGGCCCCGTGTTCCTCGACACCTACGAGCTCGACGGCACGCTGCTCAGCCGCATCGAGCTCGGCGACAACATCCGCGCCGGCGCCCACTACACGCAGTTCCTCGTCTACGACTTTGACGGCGACGGCCGTGCCGAGACGATGCTCAAGACCGCTCCCGGCACGAAATCGACAGGGTTCGGACCCGACGGCGCCGCGACGAACGAGGCCTTCATCACGATGCCCGCCGAGGACCTCGCCGCGGGCTTCTCGCACGACGACGACTACCGCATGAGCGCCGCCGACTATGAGGAGCACCTCGTGCAGATGTTCCTCGGCTGGTCGGAGCGGGAAGAGGTGGTCTCGGGCCAGTGGCCCGCAACGCTCGAGGAGGCGTTCGGCACCGAGGTCGCGCACGAGTACCCGCTGTCGCGCGAGAGCGCCGAGGAGCTCGTCGACTACTTCATCGACGTCTTCGCCCCGGGGCGCTCGGCCCGCAACGTGCTGCGCGCGTTCGAGGGATTCATCCTCGAGGGACCGGAGTACCTCACCGTCTTCGACGGCGCCACCGGGCAGGAGCTGCAGACCGTGCGCTACGAGCCCGGTCGCGGTGATGACGGACTGCTCTGGGGTGACTATGCGATGAGCCGCATCGAGCCGGGCAACCGCGTGGATCGGTTCCTCTCCGGAGTCGCGTACCTCGACGGCGAGCGGCCGTCGGCCGTGTTCGCCCGCGGCTATTACACGCGCTCGACGGTGGCGACCTATGACTGGGACGGCGAGAGCCTGTCGCAGCGCTGGTTCGTCGACAGCGGGCATGTGCCGCTGACGAATCCCTTCAACGACGGCCCGCACGGGCGCGACGGCACCGACTCCGAATACGGCACGATCACGACGCAGGGCTTCCACAGCCTGAGTGCCGCCGACGTCGACGGTGACGGCCGTCACGAGATCGTCTACGGCTCCGCAACGCTCGACGACGACGGCGGGCTGCTGTACTCGTCGTTCGACGTCATGCCCGCAGGCAGCGGCGCCCCGGGCGAGAACACCCGCCTCGGCCACGGCGACGCCATGCACGTCGCCGACATCGACCCGGCCCGCCCCGGTCTGGAGATCTTCACCGTGCACGAGGGCGGCGCGTGGGCTCCCTACGGGACCGCATTGCGCGACGCCGCCACCGGCGAGGTGCTCTTCGGTGCGTATTCCGGCCGCGACACCGGCCGCGGCATGATCGGCGACGTGCGCGCCGACGTGCCGGGAATGGAGGTCTGGTCGAGCATGCCGGCGGGAACGGATGCCTCGGGGCTGCTCTCCGCAACGGGCGACGTGCTCGCGCCGACGAACCCCGGGACCAACCAGTCCATCCGCTGGGCAGGCGATCTCACGACCCAGGTCGTCAACGGCGCGGGGGAGGTCACCCCGACGATCGACGACTGGACGCGCGGGACGCTGCTCACGGCATCCGGCACCCTCACCAACAACGGGACGAAGGGGAACCCCTCGCTCGTCGCCGATGTGTTCGGCGACTGGCGCGAGGAGTTGCTCGTGCGCACGGCCGACTCCGCCGCGCTGCGGGTGTACACCTCCACCGAGGTGACGGGCCACAAGCTGTACACGCTCATGCACGACCCGCAGTACCGGGCCGAGATCGCGCGGCAGCAGACGACGTACAACCAGCCCGCATACACGAGCTTCCATCTCGCCTCGGGCATGGACTTCTCCGCCGTGCCGCTGCGCGCTGCGCCCCAGCCGGTCGCCGCTCCCGGCCTCGTCGTCGACGGCACCGACGTCACGGTCTCGTGGGAGGCCCCGGCAGAGCCGGGGACCCATGAGGTCACCGGGTACGTCGTGACGCTGACCCCGGAGCAGGGCGAGCCGCTGGTGCAGGAGGTCGCGGGCGACGTGCGCACGGTCACCTTCGCCGCGGTCGCCCCCGGCCGCTGGTCGGCGACGGTGGTGGCCCGAAGCGCCGCCGGGGCGTCCGAACCCTCGGACGCGTCGCCCACCGCGACGGTGACAAAGGGGCAGCCGACGCGGCTGCTGGCCGACGCCTACGCCCACTGCGTGGGCCGGTCGGTCTACGTGGGTGTGTTCGTGCTCAACGCCGGGCCGCAGCGCGCCGACATCACCGTCGCGGTGCAGGGCAGCGAGAAGCACAAGGCCGATGTCCGCCGCGGCGGCATCGTCACCGAGCTCGTGAACACCCGGGAGCGCTCGGTCGCCGCAGGGTCCGCGACGGTCACGGCATCCGCCGTCGTCGACGGAGTCGAGTACCGGTCGACCTACGAGGTGGGCTACCCCGCGGCGGCCTGCCGCCGCTGAGTCGACGGGCGGAGGGGGCAGGCGCCTCCTCCGCCCGCCTAGACTCGTGCGCATGCCCGAGTTCATCGACGCACACGGCATCGCGATCGTGTACGACGTGCATCCTGCCCGCTCCGAGCCGCGCGGAATCGTGCAGGTGCTCCACGGGGTGGGGGAGCACGCCGGCCGGTACGGAGCGCTCATCGAGGCGCTGACGGATGCCGGGTTCATCGTTTACGCGGACGACCACCGCGGGCACGGACGCACCGGCATCCGTCAGCACGGGGGTGACGTCGAGAAGCTCGGCCGCCTCGGGCCCGGCGGGATGCGGGCGGCGAAGGATGCCGTGTGGCAGCTGACCCGCGTCATCCACGACGACGAGGACCCCGGCCTGCCGCTCATCCTCTTCGGGCACTCGTGGGGATCGTTGCTCGCGCAGATGCTCGCGAACGAGCATCCCTTCGCCTACGACGGTCTCGTGCTGTCGGGCTCGGGACTGCGCCGGCCGGACTCGCTCAAGGTCGGCAATTACAACGCGCCGTGGGAGACGGCCGACGCGCTGGGGACGGAATGGCTGTCGTCGGATCCCGCGGTGGGCCGTGCCTTCCTCGACGACCCGCTCACGACGTCGGTGCCGCTGGCGAAGCTCTTCGGCGTGCGCGAGGGGCTGCGACTCTACGGGCTCCCGCGGCGGACGCCGGGTGTGGACCTGCCGGTGCTGCTGCAGGTGGGCCGCGACGACACCGTGGGCGGGCCGCGCAGTGTGCATCGCCTGGCCGACGCGTACCGCCGGCGCTCCGGCTTCACCGACGTGACCACGCTGGTGTACCCCGAGGCGCGGCACGAGATCTACAACGAGACCGAGCAGGCGCGTGTCCGCGCCGACCTGCTGGCCTGGCTCGACGCGCGGTACCCGCTGCGCCCGGCCGAGCCCGCGCCGTGAGCCCGCCGTCCCGGTGAGACGAATGCCGACGGCCGAGACGGCGGGTGTTCCCCACGGTCTCGGCCGTCAGTATTCGTCTCAGCGCCCTGGGTGCGGGGCGCGCGGGTCAGCCGTGCGCGCGGCGCGAGCCGCGGCCGCGGCCGGTGCCCGAGTTGGCGCGGATGTCCGCGACGGTGCTGCCGGTGGTGGGACGTGCGGGGCGCTGGGTGCGGGTGGATGCCGCGGCGGGCGCGCTCGCGGTGCGCGTGGCGCCCGAGCCCTGACCGTCGCGTCCCCGACCGGCACCGGCGCCGCGGCCGGATCCGCCGGAGCGTCCGCCCGAGCCGGAACCGCCGGAGCGTCCGCCGGCGCCACCGGAACGGCCGGAGCCGCCCGAGCGACCGCCGCCGTTGCCGCCGCTCGAACGCTGCGGTGCGGTGACGACCGCGGAGGGGGTGACGTGCGCGGCGGGCTCGCCGACGAGTACGGACACCTCGGAGCCGCCTGCGGCCACGGGCTCGAGAGCCGCGGAGACCTGGGCCTTGCGCAGCAGATCCTTGACCTCGCCGCGCTGCGCGTCGAGGGCGACCGTCACGACGACGCCCTCGGCGCCGGCGCGGGCGGTGCGGCCCGAACGGTGCAGGTACGCCTTGTGCTCCATGGGCGGGTCGACGTGCACGACCAGCTCGACGTCGTCGACGTGCACGCCGCGGGCGGCGACGTCGGTGGCCACGAGCACGCGCACGCCACCCTGAGCAGTGGCAGCGCCGAACGAGGCGAGGTTGCGGTCGCGAGCACCCTGCGAGAGGTTGCCGTGCAGGTCGACGGCCGGGATGCCGGACGCCGTCAGCTGCTTGGCGAGCTTCTTGGCCTGGTGCTTGGTGCGGGTGAAGAGAATGCGGCGACCCTGGCCCGATGCGAGGTGACGCACGAGCGCGGTCTTCTCGTCGCTGCCGGGAACGACGAACACGCGGTGGGTCATGACGCCCTGCGGGACGCTGGACTCGTCGACCTCGTGACGCACCTCGTTGCGCAGGAACTTGCGCACCAGGGTGTCGACGCCGCGGTCGAGCGTGGCGCTGAAGAGCATCCGCTGGCCACCGGCGGGGGTGGCGGCGAGGATGCGGGTGACGCCGGGGAGGAAGCCCAGGTCGGCCATGTGGTCGGCCTCGTCGAGAACGACGATCTCGACGGCGCCGAGGTCGACGACCTTCTGCTTCATCAGGTCCTCGAGGCGGCCGGGGCACGCCACGACGATGTCGACGCCGCGGGCGAACGCCTGCTCCTGCGCACGCTGGCTGACGCCGCCGAAGACGGTGGTGACGGTCAGCCCCACGGCAGCGGCCAGCGGCGAAATGGTCGCGGCGATCTGCGTCGCGAGCTCGCGGGTGGGGGCGAGCACCAGGCCACGGGGGCGGCCGGGACGACGCGCGGCTGCTCCGGCGCCCGACAGGCGCGCCACCAACGGCAGCGCGAAGGCGATGGTCTTGCCGCTGCCGGTGCGGCCGCGGCCGAGCACGTCGCGGCCGGCGAGGGAGTCCGGAAGGGTGTCGCGCTGAATGGCGAACGCCTCGGTCTTGCCGTCAGCGGCGAGGACGGCGGCGAGCTTCTCGGGTACGCCGAGGGAAAGGAAAGTAGACATGTGTGCTTTCGGGCAGGCACACGCAGATCATGAAGTGGATCGCGGTGCGGGGGAGGCGACGGCGCGGATTCGCGCATCGGTTCGCCGTTCGAAAAGATGCCGCGATCGGGATCGGGGAGTCGTGACGACGACGTAGTGGCACTGAGGCCACCTGACCACCCTACCAGCGCCGCGCCGTAGGCTTGACCCATGCACGGTGAGTACAAGGTTCCTGGCGGCAAGCTGGTCGTCGTCGACCTCGAGGTGGACGAAGGGCTGATCACCGATTTCCACCTGGCTGGAGACTTCTTCCTGGAACCCGACGACGCCCTCGCCGACATCGACGCCGCCGTCACCGGGCTTCCCATCGAATCCGACGTCGCCACCATCGCCGCCGCGGTGCGCGAAGCGCTGCCGGAGGGCGCGCAGCTGCTGGGCTTCACCCCCGAATCGGTCGGCACCGCGGTGCGCCGGGCGCTCGTGACCGCTCCCGGCTGGCGCGAGTTCGACTGGGAGATCGTGCACGACCGGCCGCTGTCGCCCAACATGAACCTGGCCCTGGATGAGGTGCTGACCGCGCGGGTCGGCGACGGCCGCCGCAACCCCACCATGCGCATCTGGACGTGGGACTCCTCCGCCGTCGTGATCGGCTCGTTCCAGTCGTACCGCAACGAGGTCGACCCCGAGGGGGCGGCCCGACACGGCTTCGAGGTCGTCCGGCGCATCTCCGGGGGCGGGGCCATGCTGATCTCCGCGGAGTGGATCATCACGTACTCGCTGTACGTGCCGGCATCCCTCGTCGCCGGCATGACGTTCGCCGATTCGTACGCCTTCCTCGATGACTGGGCGCTGCAGGCGCTGCG
>NZ_JANJFJ010000187.1:0-8621 GCF_024626565.1 Microbacterium sp. zg.Y909 | reverse complement strand
ACCGCCTCCAACACCGAGCTCGCCTCCCTCATGGTGGGCCGTGCGGTCGAGCTGACCGTGCAGAAGCAGCCGCCGCGCCTGGGCGAAGGAGGACTCGAGGTGCGCGACCTCCGCGTGCTCACCCACCACGGCGCCATCGTCGTCGACGCCGTCTCGTTCGACGTGCGCCCCGGTGAGGTGCTCGCGATCGCCGGCGTGCAGGGCAACGGCCAGACCGAGCTGGTCGAGGCCATCGTCGGCCTCGCCGGCCGCGTCGAAGGCTCCATCAGCCTCGACGGCACCGAGCTCGTGGGCCGGAGCGTGCGTGGCATCCTCGACGCCGGCGTGGGGTTCGTCCCCGAGGACCGCAACGAGGACGGCTTGGTGGGTGAGTTCTCCGTCGCCGAGAACCTCATCCTGGACCGCTCGTCCGACCGCGCCTTCGTGCGCTGGGGCACGATCATGCGCAAGACCCTCGACCGGTTCGCGCGCGACCGCATCGCCGAGTACGACATCCGCACGCAGGGCCCGCAGGCTCCCGCGGCGACCCTCTCCGGAGGCAACCAGCAGAAGGTCGTCATTGCCCGCGAACTCGATCGCGAGCTGCGGCTGCTGGTGGCCGCCCAGCCGACCCGAGGCGTCGATGTCGGCTCCATCGAATTCATCCACAAGCGCATCATCGAGACGCGCGACAGCGGCGTGCCGGTGATCGTCGTGTCGACCGAGCTCGACGAGGTGACCGCGCTCGCCGATCGCATCGCCGTGATGTACCGCGGCGCGATCGTCGGCGTCGTCCCCGGCGACACCCCGCGCGACATCCTCGGCCTCATGATGGCCGGCGCCAGCGACCCGGAGGTGGCAGCATGACCGGCACGACACCCGGTGCCGACGACGTGACACAGGGGCTGCCCCCCGAGCAGCTGCCTCCTGTCAAGAGCCCGCTGGCGGGGGAGCCCCAGGTTCCGCCGCCGCCGCGCACCAACGTCTTCATCAAGGACCTCCTGCGCGGCAGCGCGTTCACCACGATCCTCGCGATCGTGCTGGCGTTGGTCGTCGGCGGCATCCTCATCGCCCTCACCGACGAAGATGTGCAAGAGGCGGCCGGCTACTTCTTCGCCCGTCCCGGCGACACGTTCGCCGCGATCTGGAGCGCCGTCTACGGCGGCTACGAGGCCCTCTTCCGCGGCGCGGTGTTCAACCCGCGCGGGGCGGATTTCGCCGCGCAGATCCGTCCCTTGACCAGCTCCCTGGGGTTCGCAGCTCCCCTCATCGCCGCCGGACTCGGCGTGGCGCTGGCGTTCCGCGTGGGCCTGTTCAACATCGGCGCCCGCGGTCAGATGCTGGTCGGCGCGATCTTCGCGGCGCTGTTCGCCTTCAATCTCGACCTGCCGTTCTGGCTGCACATGCCGCTGACGATGCTCGCCGGCATCATCGGGGGCGCCCTGTGGGGCGGGATCGTGGGTGTGCTGAAGGCGCGCACGGGCGCGCATGAAGTGATCCTCACGATCATGCTCAACTACGTCGCCTACTACCTGCTGCTGTGGATGATCCGCACGCCCGGCCTGCTGCAGAAGCCGGGCACCAACCAGCCGATCACTTCGGCCACACCCGAGACGGCGCAGTTCCCCGAGCTCTTCGGGTCTGCCTTCCCGCTGCTGGACTGGGGCTTCGTGATGGTGATCATCGCGACGATCGCCGTCTGGTGGATCGTGGAGTTCTCCAGCCTCGGCATGCGCCTGCGCGCCGTGGGGGAGAACCCGCACGCAGCGCGCGCGGCGGGCATCAACGTCAAGCGCATCTACGTCTACGCGATGCTCTTCGCCGGAGGGCTGGCGGGCCTGGCCGCGATGAACCAGATCCAGGGGTCGGTGACCACCGGCTTCTCCGGTTCGATCGACGCCGGCATCGGCTTCGACGCCATCACCGTCGCCCTCCTCGGCCGCAGTCGCGCGTGGGGCACCTTCGCCGCCGGCATCCTGTTCGGCGCGCTGAAGTCCGGGTCCTTCTCGATGCAGGCGCAGGGGATCCCCGTCGACATCGTGCTGGTCGTTCAGGCGCTCATCGTGCTGTTCATCGCGGCCCCGCCGCTGCTGCGGGCGGTGTTCTTCCTGCCCAAGACCGAAGCGGAGAAGGCAGCCAAGGCCCGAGCCAAGTCAGCGAAGAAGGCGGTGGCCGCATGAGCGCGCTCGCTCCCACGGCGTCGAACCCCGGCGCCCTCCCGCTCGGCACGGTCAAGGAGCGGCACCTGAAGGTGCCGGTCGTCCTGGCCCTGGCCACGGTGCTGCTGGCTGCGCTGTTCTTCTTCGCCCCCCGCGACGGGATCAGCACCTTCCGGCTCGGCGACGCGTCGTCGGCGATCGCCCTTCCCAACGTGGAGCTGCCCACCGCCACCACCAGCTGGCTGCTCGTGGTGCTGCTGCTCGCCCTGACGGCATGGGCGGCGTGGGATGCCTGGTCGTACCGCCGCCCGCCGCTGTGGCTGGTCATCGTCTTCGCGGTGCTCGGGGTGTTCGCCTTCCTCGTGTGGGCGGCCGCGGGCGGACTCGTGCCGGTCACGGGGCTGCTGTTCGGGGCGATCTCCCTCTCGGTGCCGCTGGTCTTCGGCGCGCTGGGCGGGGTCATCGGCGAGCGGGTGGGCGTGGTCAACGTCGCCATCGAGGGGCAGCTGCTGCTGGGCGCCTTCTCGGCGGCGCTGCTTTCGAGCGTCACGGGCAACCCCTTCATCGGCCTGATCGGCGCGATGATCGGCGGTGTGCTGGTCGCCTTCGTGCTGGCCGCCTTCGCGATCAAGTACCTCGTCGACCAGGTGATCGTCGGCGTCGTGCTGAACGTGCTGGTCACCGGCCTGACCGGCTTCCTCTACGGCGCGCTGCTCGTGCCCAACGAGAACGAGCTCAACCAGCCCGTGCGCTTCACGCGGCTCGAGATCCCGCTGCTCAGCGATATCCCGATCATCGGACCGGTGCTGTTCAACCAGACGTTCCTGGTGTACCTCATGTACATCACCGTCGCCGTGGTGGCGTGGGGCCTGTACCGCACCCGCTGGGGCCTGCGCCTGCGCGCGGTGGGCGAGCACCCGCAGGCTGCCGACACCGTCGGCATCAAGGTCAACATGTCCCGTTTCTGGAACGTGTCGCTGGCGGGCGCCATCGCCGGCGTCGGCGGGGCGTACTTCACCCTGGTGTCGGTGCCGCAGTTCGGCAAGGAGATGACCGCGGGTCTCGGCTTCATCGCCCTGGCCGCGGTGATCTTCGGCCGGTGGGACCCCATCCGCGCCGCCCTCGCGGCGCTGCTGTTCGGCTTCGCCACCAACCTGCAGAATCTGCTGACGGTGCTGGGCACGCCGATCCCGAGCGAGTTCATGCTCATGCTGCCCTACGTCGTCACCATCATCGCCGTGGCCGGTTTCGCCGGCCAGATCCGCGGACCCGCGGCAGCCGGCAAGCCGTACATCAAGGGATGACATCGACATGACCGACATCGATTGGGACCATCTCCGCGCCGTCGCGACGGAGGCCATGGAGCGGGCATACGCCCCCTACTCCCGGTATCGGGTGGGCGCCGCCGCGCTCGTGACCGACGGGCGGGTGGTGGCCGGCTGCAACGTCGAGAACGCGTCCTACGGGGTGGGCCTGTGCGCAGAGTGCGCCCTCGTGGGTGACCTGCAGATGTCCGGCGGCGGCCAGCTCGTCGCGTTCGTCTGCGTCAACAACGACGGCCAGACGATCATGCCGTGCGGACGCTGCCGTCAGCTGCTCAATGAATTCGCCCTGCCGGGCATGCTGCTGGAGACCGTCTCCGGCATCCGCACGATCGACGAGGTCCTGCCCGACGCGTTCGGGCCGCGCGACCTCGAGGAAGTTTCACGATGACCACCGAGAACGAACCGTTCGACGCCGTCGACGTCATCCGGGCCAAGCGTGACGGGGGCGCCGTCCCCGAGCCCGCACTGCGCTGGATGGTCGACGCCTTCACACGCGGCTACGTCGCGGAATCGCAGATGGCCGCCTTCGCGATGGCGGTGCTCCTCAACGGCATGCAGCGCGACGAGATCCGCGTTCTCACCGACGCCATGATCGCCTCGGGTGAGCGCATGAGCTTCGCCGCCCTCGGCAAGCCGACCGTCGACAAGCACTCCACCGGCGGTGTCGGCGACAAGATCACCCTCCCGCTCGCGCCGCTCGTGGCATCCTTCGGCGTCGCCGTACCGCAGCTCTCGGGACGCGGCCTCGGTCACACCGGAGGGACGCTGGACAAGCTCGAGTCGATCCCCGGCTGGCGCGCAGCCCTCACCAACGACGAGCTGTTCGCGCAGCTGCGCGACATCGGTGCGGTCATCTGCGCTGCGGGCTCGGGCCTGGCCCCCGCCGACAAGAAGCTCTACGCGCTGCGCGATGTCACCGGCACCGTCGAGGCCATTCCGCTCATCGCGTCGAGCATCATGTCGAAGAAGATCGCCGAAGGCACCGACGCGCTCGTGCTCGACGTGAAGTTCGGCGGCGGCGCGTTCATGCGCGATGTCGAGAAGGCCCGCGAGCTCGCCCGCACGATGGTGGCGCTCGGCACCGACTCGGGCGTCGCGACCACTGCGCTCCTCACCGACATGAACACTCCGCTCGGCCTCGCGATCGGCAACGCCAACGAGGTGCGGGAGTCCGTCGAGGTGCTCGCCGGCGGCGGCCCCGCCGATGTGGTCGAGCTCACCGTGGCCCTCGCCCGCGAGATGCTCGCCCTCGCGGGCCAGCCCGACGCCGACGTCGAAGCGGCGCTGCGCGACGGCCGGGCGATGGACACATGGCGTGCCATGATCCGCGCCCAGGACGGCGACCCGGACGCACCGCTGCCGGTCGCCCGCGAGACCCACACCGTCACCGCGACCGCCGGGGGCTTCGTCACCCGTCTCGACGCGCTCCCCTTCGGGATCGCCGCGTGGCGGCTGGGGGCGGGTCGCGCCCGCGCGCAGGACCCGGTCGTCCACGCCGCCGGCATCGACCTGCACGTCAAGCCCGGCGACACGGTCACCGAGGGGCAGCCGCTGTTCACCCTGCTGGCCGACGACGACAAGCGGTTCGCCCGCGCGCTCGACGCCCTCGACGACGCGTGGGAGATCGGCGCCACCGCTCCGACGGCCACGCCGCTCGTGCTCGAGCGCATCACCGCCTGACTCCGCACCGAACGAAGGAACCTCATGGGCATGGACCAGAACGACGACGTCCGGCTGCAGGGAGTCTCGATCCGCGAGCTCCCGAAGGTCTCGCTGCACGACCATCTCGACGGCGCTGTGCGCCCGGCGACGATCATCGAACTCGCCGACGAGACCGGTGTGCCGATCCCCGAGACCGACGCCGACGCGCTGGCGGAATGGTTCGAGGAGCGCAGCGACTCGGGCTCGCTCGTGGAGTACCTGAAGACGTTCGACGTCACCACCGCGGTCATGCAGACGCGCGAGGGTCTCACCCGGGTGGCGCGGGAGTTCGTCGAGGACCTCGCCGCCGACGGCGTGGTGTACGGCGAGGTGCGATGGGCGCCGGAGCAGCACCTGCAGGGCGGGCTGTCACTGGACGAGGCCGTCGAGGCCGTGCAGGAGGGCATCGAAGAGGGTGAGGATGCCGTCGAGGCGACCGGTCGCGACATCCGCGTCGGCCAGCTCCTCACGGCGATGCGCCACACCGACCGTTCGCTCGAGATCGCCCGGCTCGCCGTCGCCCACCGCACGCGCGGCGCCGTCGGCTTCGACATCGCCGGTCCCGAGGACGGCTTCCCCGCGTCGAATCACCGTGAGGCGTTCGACTACCTCGCGGCCCATTTCTTCCCCGTCACAGTGCACGCCGGTGAAGCGGCCGGGCTCGACTCGATCCGCTCGGCGCTCATCGACGGCCGCGCGTTGCGCCTCGGCCACGGTGTGCGGCTCGCCGAGGACCTCGAGGTCATCTCGCGCGAGGGCGAAGAGGTCTTCGTCCAGCTCGGTGACCTCTCCCGGTGGGTGCGCGACCGCGAGATCCCGCTGGAGCTGTCGCCGTCGTCGAACCTGCAGACAGGTGCCATCGAGCGCTGGGGCAAGGAGCTAGCCGACCACCCCTTCGACCTGCTGTATCAGCTGGGCTTCTCCGTCACGGTGAACGTCGACAACCGCACGCAGAGCCGCACCTCGCTCACTCGCGAGCTGGCACTGCTGGCCGAGGCCTTCGAGTACGACCTCGACGACCTCGAGGCGTTCCAGCTGAACGCCGCCGCCGCCGCCTTCCTGACGGTGGAAGAGCGCGAGGAGCTCATCGAGATCATCGCCGAGGGTTTCGCCCGCTGAGACGGCCGTCATCGCGGGCTCGCCGTGCCTGGCGCGGGCGGGGTTGGTGCGGCATCCCGGCGCCCCCGCTCAGCGCGCCACAACCCGCGCTCAGGGTGCGAAGGACCCCGCGAGCCCGCCGAGCTCTTCGGCGACCAGCGCCCGCATGTCCTCGTCGCTGATCGTCGGCTCGCCGTCCCCGGGCTGCGCGCCGTAGTCCCCGAACGACGCGTGCGAAGCGCCGTCGATCTCCACCAACTCCGCGTCGGCGGGCAGCAGCCCTCGCGCGTCGGCGATCTTCTGCGGCGTCGACAGGCCGTCCTCGCTGCCCGCCAGGCTCAGCACCGGCAGGTCGGAGTCGGACAGATCCGTCGCGCAGTACGAGGCGAAGAGGGCGAGCCCGTCGGCGTCGTCGGCCAGCTGGCACGCCCGCACGCCGCCCAGGGAATGGCCGCCGACGATCCACGTGTCGACGCCCGGCGCGAGGTCGGTGAAGGTGTCGAGCCCTCGCGGGTCGAAGAACGCCAGGTTCAGCCACGGCTTGGTGATGACCACCGTCCGGTCGTTCTCCGCGGCGGCGCCGGCCAGCAGCGCGGCGTAAGCCCACGGGTCGACCTTGGCGCCCGGGATGAACACCAGGCCGGTGTCGGAGTCGCCGTCGGCGGGGGAGAGCACGATCGCCGCAGAGTCGTCGGTCACGGTGATGCGCTCGTCCGCGCGCACCGCGTCCAGGGGCTCGGACTCCGCGGCCATGACACCGACCTGGCTCCAGATCACGACGCCGACCACGGCGAGGACCAGCAGCCCGGCGAGGGACCCGAGCACCCACCACAGCACGCGGCGGCCCCGCCGCCCGCGCCCGTGGCGGGTGCCCGGCCTGCTCAACGCAGCGCGCGCTGTCGTGCCGTGACGACGGCCAGCACGGGAGCGAACAGCGGGTGGTCCGAGTCGAGACCCGTGACGGATGCCGTGAAGGTCGCGGCATCCTGTTCGCGCAGCAGCCGCTGCATGTCGACCGACTGCGGGTCCTCGGGGTCGTCGAACTCCAGCGCGGCGCCCATCGCGGCCACGAGGCCGTCGACGGCGAGGCCGCGCTCGGCCGCCTCCGCAGCGGGCCCGACGAACCGCTCGTGCCGGGAGAGCTTGCGCAGCGGCTGCCGTCCCACGCGCCACACGGTGTCGGGGAGCGCGGGGTTGGCGAAGCGTCGCAGGATCGTCTCGCGGTAGTCGGTGAGGTCGTCCGGGTTGAGGCCGTGCTTGGCGACCAGCAGCGCCGACGTCTCCGACAGCGCCCGGGCGACGGCCGCGACGATCTCCGACTCCTCCAGCGCCGCGGCGATCGTGTCGACGCCGGCACGCGCGCCGAAGTACGCCGTCGCCGCGTGGCCGGTGTTGACCGTGAACAGCTTGCGCTCGATGTAGGGCGCCAGGTCATCCACGAAATGCGCCCCCGGGATCGAGGGCAGCTCGCCGCCGAAGGGCGGCGCCTCGATGGCCCACTCGAAGAAGGGCTCGACGGTCACGTCCACGCCTTCCCCCGGCGCCTGGGCGGGGACGATGCGGTCCACCGCGGTGTTGGCGAAGACGGCGTGGCCGGCGATGGCATCCCAGCCATCCTCCGCCTGGGCGCGGATCTCGTCGCGCAGCAGGTCGGTGGCGTTGATGGCGTTCTCGCACGCCATGACCTTCAGCGGCGGGAGCGCGGGGTCGCGCATCGCGATGCCGGCGACGATGTGCGGTGCGACGAAGCGCAGCACGGTGGGGCCGACCGCAGTGGTGACGATGTCAGCCGTGGCCACCTCATCGATGACCGCCTGCGGGTCGGTCTGGCTGTTGATGGCGCGGAAGTTCGTGACCACCTTGTCGGTGCCGCCCTCGCCCACCTCGTGCACGGTGTAGGAGTCGGCGGCGTTGATCGCATCGACGAGGTCGGCCGCGACGTCGGAGAACACGAGCTCGTAGCCGCCCTCGTGCAGCAGCAGGCCGACGAAGCCGCGCCCGATGTTGCCGGCGCCGAAGTGGACGGCCTTCATGATGCGTTGACCGTCGAGAGGAGGGTGTACAGCTCTTCCGGCGTCTGCGCCTGCTTGAGCTTGGCCACCTCGTCCTCGTCGGAGAACACCAGGGCGATCTGCGACAGGATCTCGAGGTGCTCGTCGCCCTTGCCGGCAATGCCGACGACGAAGGTCACGGGGTTGCCGTCCCAGTCCACGCCGCCGTCGTAGCGGACGACCGACAGTGCCGAGTCCAGGATCGTCTCCTTGGTCTCATTCGTGCCGTGGGGGATGGCCAGCTCGTTGCCCATGTAGGTCGAGACGGTCTCCTCGCGCTGCTGCATCGCGTCGTAGTAGGCGCCGGT
>NZ_JANJFJ010000186.1:0-8675 GCF_024626565.1 Microbacterium sp. zg.Y909 | reverse complement strand
AGGAAGCGTGTCCTCATGGGGTTCTCCTTCGGTGTGGGTGATCAGGTCGGGTACGACTCGGTGGTGCGCGGGGCTGCGTCGGCGGATGCCGCGGCGAGCGCGGCGCGCACGGACCCGTCGTTGCCGGCGAGCAGTGCACGGGCATCGGTGGGGGCCACGTCGGCGAGCGCGGCGACGATCGCGGTCTTCAGCTCGCCGTCGGCGGCGGCGAGCACGTCGCGCGCGGCCTGCTCGTCGAGACCGGCTGCCTGCTGCAGAATGCGCACGGTGCGCAGTCGCAGCTTCGCGTTGGTCGCGACGACCGAGACCATGAGGTTCGACCACGTGCGCCCGACGGCGACCATGAGCGCGGTGGAGAAGCCGTTGAGCACGAGCTTCTCAGCCGTGGCGGCCTTCAGCCGCGTGGAGCCGGTGAGCACCTCGGGACCGGTGTCGACGACGATGTTCGCGTCGGCGAGCGGCGCCAGGGCGGCATTCGGGTTGCTGGAGACGAGCACGGTGTAGGCGCCGGCGGTGCGCGCGGCAGCGAGCGCACCGCCCACGTACGGGGTGTTGCCGCTGGCAGCCAGTCCGATCACGACGTCGTCACGGCCGACGCCCGACGCGTCCGCGGCGCCGTCGGCCTCGGAGTCCTCGGCATCCTCCACCGCCTTCACGAGCGCCGCGTGTCCCCCTGCGATGTGGCCGATGACGCGGCCGGGCTCGAGGTTGAAGGTGGGGAGCAGTTCGGCTGCGTCCAGCACGCCGAGGCGCCCAGAGGTGCCTGCGCCGAAGTAGTGCACGGTGCCGCCCCGGCGGAAGCGCTCGGCGGCGATGTCGACGACTTCGGCCAGCTGCGGCAGGATCGCCTCGACGGCGTCGACCGCGACCCGATCCTGCGCGTTCAGCAGCCGCAGCACGTCGATTCCGGCCAGCGCGTCGAGGTCAGCGGAGGCCTCGAGGCGCAGCTCGGTCGGAGACAGCGGGTGGGGGTGCGCAGGCATCGGCCGGACTCGTCCTTCACGTCATCGGGGGGTCGAAGATCCAGTATGAACAAAACTGTCGCTAAATCAAGTGTCTTCGGTTATTTTTTTCATGTGCGAAACATCGACGAAATCGGCGGCCTCCTCACCGCGGGCTTGAGGGACGGCGTCTACGGCGCAGCGGCCGTCGCCATCGCCGTCGACGGCGAAGTAGTCGCGGAGCACGCCGTCGGCCAGGCGCGCACCTGGGATGGGCCAGGAGTGTTGGCCGGCGAGGAATGGCCGGCGACGGATGCCGCGACGCGCTTCGACCTCGCATCGATCACCAAGCTGGTCACGGCGGCGACCCTGCTGACCCTGCTCGACGAACGCCGAGCCGATGCGTCCCTGCCGGTGGCCGAGGTGCTGCCCGAGTTCACCGACCCCGCTACGGACGGCATCACGGTCGCGCATCTGCTCAGCCACACCGCCGGCTTCCCTGCCGGATGGGCCGACCGCTCCCCCGATGCGGGCGCGGTGCGGTTCCGCGCCGGCGCGCGACCGGTCGTCGCCCCGGGCTCGGTGCACCGGTACTCGTGCGTCGGCTACATATGGGCGGGGCTGGTGGCAGAGGCGCTGGGTGGGGCACCGCTGGATGTGCTGGCCGAGCGCTGCGTTCTGGGTCCCCTGGGGATGAGCGAGACGGGCTTTCGCCCTCCCGCTGCGCTGCGGGCGCGCATCGTGGCCACCGAGTTCCAGAGCGAGCCGCCCCGCGGCGTGGTGCAGGGCGAGGTGCACGACGAGACCGCCTGGGCGCTGGGCGGGGTGGTGGGCAACGCCGGACTCTTCGGCACCGCACGGGACCTGCTTCGGCTGGCCGAGGCGCTGCGGCTGCCGCCCGGCGGGAGCCCGCTGGCGGCATCCGTCGTACGCGCGATGACGACGCCCGTCACCGTGGCCGACGACGGGTACGGCCAGGCGCTCGGCGGCCGCGTCGACGAGGCGTGGGCGAGTGGAATGACCGCCCCGGCCGTCGGCCACACCGGGTTCACCGGCACGGCGGTGGCGACCGAGGCCGGCGGCCGACGGTCGGTGGTGTTCTTGACCAACCGAGTGCATCCGCAGCGCGCCTCGGCCGAACCGATCCAGGTGATGCGTCGCCGGGTCGCCGATGCCGCCGCCGCTGCGATCGTCTGGGGAGCTCACCGATGACCGACGTGTTCGTCTCGCTGCGCCAGCACATGCCGGCGCTGTCCAATGCCGAGCGGCGCATCGCCGACGTGGTGCTCGACCGGCCGTCGGTGGTGGTCGAATCCTCCATCACCCGCCTGGCCGAGCTGGCCGGCACCTCACCGGCATCCGTCGCGCGGTTCTGCCGTGCCGTGGGGTTCGGCGGCTACAAGGAGTTCCGCATCGCGATCGCCTCGGCGAACAGCCGGGAGCAGGCCGCACGGGAGCTCTTCCGCGTCGACGACGCCGACATCGAGGCGACGGATTCGGCGCTCGACGTCGTGACCAAAGTGGCCTACGAAGAGGCGCGCGCGATCGAGGAGACCGCGCGCAGCCTCGACCTCGACGCGCTGGATGCCGTCGTCGCCGCGATCAGGGGCGCGCACCGCATCGACGCATTCGGGGCGGGGTCGAGCGGTCTGACCGCGCAGGATCTGCAGCTGAAGCTGCACCGCATCGGGGTGCCCACCTTCTGCTGGTCCGACGCGCACCTCGCGCTGACATCGTTCGCCCTCACCGGGCCGGGCGCGGTGGCCGTGGCCATCTCCCACTCGGGGCAGACGCTCGAGGCGAACCAGGTGCTCGCTCTCGCCCGCGAGCGAGGCGCGACGACGGTCGCGATCACGAACTACCCGGACTCCCCCCTCGCCGAGGTCGCCGATCATCTGCTGGTGACGAGCGCGCGCGAGTCGCGGTACCGCACCGGGGCGATGTCGAGCCGGCTCGCGCAGATGGCGATCGTCGACTTCGTGGTGGTGCGCCTGCTGCAGGGCGAGATGGACCGCGCCGGCGAGCTGCTGCGCCGAACCTACGACGCCGTGCAGGGGCACCGCCTCGACGGCGGCACCCCCGGTCGCTGACCCCGGTCGTTGAGCGAGCGAAGCGAGACGAAACGCCCGCGCAACCCCGCACAACCTCTCCACCGCAATCCACCCGGCCTCCTACGATCGACTCATGACCGACTCGACCGACACGCGCCTCGTCCTCGTCGCCAACGCCGGAGACGGCTCCCTCAGCACGTTCCGCCTCGCCGACGGCGAGCTCGAGCGCCTCGCCGTCACCGGCGGCCTGAAGGGATGCTCCACCTTCGCCGTCGACACCGAGCGCGACCTCGTCTACGCGGCGGTCAAGGGCGACGCCGAGGGCGATTCCGCCGGCATCCTGACTCTCTCGCTCGACCGCGAGACCGGGCAGCTGACGGCGCGCTCGCGGCGCGACGTGCCGGGAAGCATGAACTACATCGCGCTCACCCGCGGCGGCACGGGCCTGCTCGCCGCCTCATACAACGGCGGGCTCGGCATCACCTGCGCGATCGCCGACGGTGTGGTGGGTGACCCGGTGTCGCGCATCGAGTTCCCGAACCTGCACTCGGTGCTCCCCAGCGCCGACGGCCGGTTCGCGTACTTCGTGTCGCTGGGCGCCGATCTCGTGGCGCAGTACGCGCTGGCCGACGACCTGGCCCTCGTGCCGCTCGACCCCGAGACGGTGTCCGCTCCCGCCGGCAGCGGGCCGCGTCACCTGGTGCTCAACGACGCGCAGGATGCCGTGTACGTCCTCACCGAGTTCTCCGGCGAGGTGCTGCACTACGCGCGCGACACCGAGACGGGCGAGCTGACGCTCCAGGATGCCACGACGGCGTACGACACCACCCAGGGCCTCGGCCACAGCGAGTTCGGGGCCGACCCGATGGCGAACCACTACATCTGGGGCGCCGATCTGCACTTCTCCGACGGCGGGCGGCGGCTGTGGTGCTCGGAGCGCACCGAGAGCACGCTGGGCGCAGTTTCCGTCGCCGCCGACGGGTCGGTGTGGGCGCCCGAGCGGTTCACCGTGACCGAGCCGCAGCCGCGCGGATTCGACGTCAGCCCCGACGGCGCCTACCTCGTGGCGGCGGGCGAGCGCTCGACGACCGTGTCGCTGTACACGATCGACGGCGACGATCTCAACCTGCGACAGCGCGCAGAAACCGGCGTTGGCGCGAACTGGGTGCGGTTCGCCTAGATCGCTGTGAGCGACCGGGGAAAGCGCGGTCTGACCACCGATTTTCGCGGCTCCACTCCCAGGTAACGGTCAGGTAACGCACCGGAACCGTCCAGAAAGGGCAACCAAACTCGGGCACTTATCCGCCCGAACGGATTGCGATGCGCCACAACCGGCGCGCCCTCGACATACGGAACCGGTTTTCTCTTGCTTTCAGACCCGACTGCCCAGCACTCCCGCCGCACCAATCGCCAGACCGAACGCCGCTCGCGACGTCGCCCAGTTCTGGTGGCGGCGACGCTTGTGGTCGGCCTCGCAGCCGCCGCGTGTTCCACCGGAACGCCCGCATCCACCGCCCAGGCTCTGAGTGCCACCGCGCCGACCTTCGTCCTCGCATCGTCGATCACGCCGCTGCACCCCGACGCCCCCGAGGCGTCGACGCCCAGCGACGTCGTCTCGGCCGCCGATGAGGCCATCGCGGTGGCACAGGTCGCCATGACGCACTCGCAGACCGTGGCCGCGGACATCGTCGCATCCGGTCTCGACATCGGCTCGCCCGTCACCTCCGTCGACACCGCGCCGCTGCGGTCCGAGGTCGAAGAGCTGCAGCGCGCACAGGCGCTCGAGTTCGCCGATCTCGAGGATGCCATCGACGACGTGCACGCCGAGGCCGCCGAGGTCACCGAGCTCGCCGCCGGCCTGCGCGGTCGGCTCGACGCGGCCGTCGCCGCCGAGGCCGAGCGCGTTGCCGCAGAGAAGGCCCGCCTCGAGGCCGAAGCCGCCGCCGCTGCAGCCGCCGCGGAAGCCGCCGCCGCCGCGGAAGCACAGTCGGCCCGGCCGACTTCGTCGGGTTCGACCGCTGCCGCCGCCGCCCCCACCCCGAACTATGCGACCGGCGGCGCCGTGGGCGGCACGAGCCCCGCTGACGCGCAGGCGACGGCGCGCGGAATGCTCGCCGGCTACGGCTGGGGCGAGGACCAGTTCGGATGCCTCGTCTCGCTGTGGAACAAGGAGTCGGGCTGGAACTACCAGGCGTACAACCGCTCGAGCGGCGCCTTCGGCATTCCCCAGGCCCTCCCCGGCAGCAAGATGGCCAGCGCCGGCGCCGACTGGCAGACCAACCCCGCCACGCAGATCGCCTGGGGCTTCGGCTACATCTCCGGTCGCTACGGGTCGCCGTGCGGCGCGTGGGGTCACTCGCAGTCGGTCGGCTGGTACTGAGCGAGCCGGCGGGAACCCCGCCACCGCTGGACCGAGTGACGGGTTCGTGGAAGTGCCCATCGTGCGGCGTATCCGCACGAGGATTTAGCTCGGCTACGCTCGCGATGTGGACATTGCCGTCGGTTTACTGGTCATTCAGATCACTCTCGCATTACTCATCCTCATCATCAGCCTCGTGGTGGCGTACTGGGTAATCCGCCTCGCAGTGACGGCCGCCTTGAAGCGTCACACCGAATGGACGGAAGATCGCCGCTCGTAACCCGCATTCTTCGCCATTGCTCCAGGTCCACGAGCCGCACCGCAACGAATGCGGCAGTATCTACACATGCGCAGCGAGGCGGAGCAAAGAGCAATACGCGAAGACGTTTTCCGTTGGCTCGAGGAGCAATTCGTCAGCCGTGGCGGCTACGAGGTCTCCCGCGACGTACTCACTCCTACACCTACAGGGGGCGGCGCATCCCGCTACTCGACCAGGGGAGAGGGATCAGGAACCCCGCGGACTTCACGGCGACGCTCTCGATCATGTCGGGGTGGAAGTCCAATCAATATCAGGACTACGAGAATGATGACGGCTGGGTCACCTATTCGTACAGAACGGGCGATGGCGGCGACAACGTAAAGCTCATTCGCGCCTTCGAGCGCCGGGATCCCATCGTCTACCTACGAGCGGTTCGGGCGGGCTACTACGTTCCCTACTTCCTGTCGTGGTCACAGAGAACGATCCGATGCAGCGAGTCATCCGGTTCCCATTGGATCCGGGTTTAGCGCTCCTCGGGGACCCGCTTTCCTACTCCGAGGACCAACGCAGATACGCGGAGTCGATCGTGAAGACGCGCCTGCATCAACCGGTTTTCCGAGCGCGCGTACTCAACGCATACAAGGGCGCTTGCACGGTCTGCGATCTGCGCCATTCGGAACTGCTCGACGCTGCGCATATCGCCCCGGATGCGTCTGAACGAGGTGTCCCGCACGTGACGAACGGGCTCGCCATGTGCAAGATCCACCATGCCGCGTACGACCGCGCGCTGATGGGAATCAGACCCGACTTCGAGGTGCGCGTCAACGCGCGGCTACTGGATGAAGTCGACGGTCCAATGCTCCGTCATGGGCTGCAGGAGATGCATGGCCGCCCCATCCGACTACCCAAGAGCCGCATGCTCCAACCGTCGCGTGATCTCCTTGCCAGTCGATACGAGGCGTTCCAGAAGCGCTGAGCGGCTTCTCACCCGTCCACCGACAGCCCTAACCGACTGGGAACCCGGGGATCCAGGCGACCGACAGGTAGGAGACCACGGGTGCGACCGCGAGCAGGACAACGCCCACGACGACCAGGTGGCGCCTGCGACGCATCCCCACGAGCGCAAGCAGCATCGTCGCAGCATAGACGACGAGCACGACGATTGTGGCGACGACTCCGGTACCCGCACGGTCCGAGGCGAAACAGTTGCGTGGGGCGGGCTATATCGCAGGACAGACGATGGGCCCCCACGGGACCGCTGCAATCCAGATGACCGCGATCGTCGCCGCCGCAAGCAGTGTCGCCGCGAAAACGAGTCCCGAGGGAATGGGGGCGCGGTCGATCCTGCGCTCCATCGCGCCACGGGTTTTGGCCACACCTCGAACCTACTCGCCCCCACTTTCTGCACCCACGAACTATCCACACAAGGAGGTTTGGATCGAACAAATGTCCGAGGTTCGCGCGACAATGGATGCATGCCGAAGACCAGCTACCTCCCCGCCGACGAAGCCGCTGCGCGCGCTGTCGATCGGCTCGGCGACGTGCTTCCCGACCTGATCGGGGTGCGCGAGCAGATGGCGCGCCTGCAGGCTCACGAGTCTCGGCTGCTCGCGGCGACCGACGCCATCGTCGACGACTGGGTGACGGATGCCGGACTGCAGCACCGCTCCGAAGCCGAGATGCCGCACCGCATCGCGGCATCCGAGATCGCCGCCGCCTGGCGGGTCAGCGACCGCACCGTGCAGCGGCAGATGGGCGACGCGGCCACCCTCGTCAACGACTATCCGGCCACCCTCGCCTCACTCGAAGCGGGCCGCATCTCCAGCGCCCACGTGCGCGTCATCGTCAGCAACGGTGCGATCATCACGCGTCCTGAACTGCGCGCCGAATACGAAGCCGCCATCCTGCCCTACGCCGAATCCGAAGCGGCGACGCGGGTGGCGCCGATCGCGCGGCTCCGCGCCCAGTGGTTCTCCGACACCACCGTCGAGGAGCGCCACCAGCAGGCGCGGTTGCGGCGCAGCGTCTCCATCACCGACCTCGACGACGGCATGGCCGAACTCGTCGCGGTCTTGCCCGCTGCACTCGCTCACGGCGCGTACGACCGCATCTCGCAGATCGCGCGCATCGCCCAGACCACGCGCGATGCGGGCGGCGATGACGACGCTCTCATTCCGGCCGATGCGGTGCAGGCGGATGCCACCCCAGACACCCGCACGCTGAACGAACTGCGCGCCGACGCGCTGAGCGACCTGCTACTCACCGGCGCGCCGTCGTCGGCCGCGATCCCCGGCGGGCTGGCTTCGATCCGCGCGAACGTGCAGGTCACGGTGCCGGTCCTCACGCTCATCGGCGACCACGTGGCCGATCCCTTCGAATCCACCACCCTCGTCGGGCACGGCCCCATCGACGCCGCGACGGCACGCACCCTCGCGGCCGGCGCACCCGGGTGGGACCGCATCCTCACCCACCCGATCTCGGGGGCGGTCCTCGCCGTTGACCGCTACCGCCCCTCCGAAGAGATGCGCCGCTACCTGCGCACCCGCGATCAGCACTGCCGATTCATCGCCTGCCGAGTGTCGGCTCGGCTGTGCGACATCGATCACACGATCGACCACGCGCGGGGCGGGCCGACCGCCGTCTGCAACCTCGCTCACTTCTGCGAGCGACATCACACCGGAAAACACCACTCGACCTGGCGTGTGGAACAGCTCGGTGGCGGGGTGCTGAAATGGACCTCGCCCACGGGCCGGGTCTACATCGACCGCCCGGTGAGCGAAGTCGCGTTCGCGACCGAACCCGACGAGTTCGATCCCGCACCCTTCTGAGGGCGCAGCCCCTCTGCTGTCCCCCCTCCCCCGTGAGCTCCGCGGTGGATCACCCCGTTCTCAGGCGCACCGCCCCGACCGACTGTCAACCCCGCCGCACGGTGTCCGCGCCCCGGAGTAGACCATCCGCATGAGCAGAACACGCGAATGGCTGGACGGATACATCACCGCCTGGCAGACCGAGAACCCCGACGATGTCCGCGCCATCTTCACCGATGACGCCGAGTACTGGTTCCG
>NZ_JANJFJ010000185.1:0-8688 GCF_024626565.1 Microbacterium sp. zg.Y909 | reverse complement strand
CGGCATCCGCGAGCGCGACCGGCGCGGTGAACCCATCCGCGACCAGCATTTCCTCGTGCTGTTCAACGCCGGCGACGAGGCCGTGGACTTCTTCATCCCGGACCCCGAGTTCGCCCCGCACTGGGACGTCATGGTCGACACGGCCGGCGAGCTGGCGGACAGCGCTCCCATCGATCCGGGTGCCACCGTGCAGGTGCAGGGCAAGGCGCTCGTCGTGCTGCGCGAGCACTCCGGCCCCGAGCAGGAGGTCGATCACTCCGTCGCGGCGTCGCTGGCGACCAACACCGGCGTGATCGACGAGGTCCCCGCGGCCTCGCCGAAGGGCGAGGCGGGCCGGTGACCGAGCGGCAGCCCGTCTCGACGTATCGGCTGCAGATCCGTGAGGCGTTCGACCTCGATGCGGCGGCCGGTGTCGCCGACTACCTGCGCGACCTCGGGGTGGACTGGGCCTACTTGTCGCCGCTGCTGAAGGCGACCCCCGGCTCCGACCACGGGTACGACGTCGTCGACCCTTCGCAGGTCGACCCGGCACGCGGCGGCGCCGAGGCGCTCGAGCGCTTCGTCTCGGCCGCGCGGGCCGCCGGGCTCGGGATCCTCGTCGACATCGTCCCGAATCACATGGGCATCTCGCAGCCGGCCGAGAACCCGTGGTGGTGGGACGTGCTGCGCCACGGCCGGGGCAGCGCACACGCCGACGCGTTCGACATCGATTGGGAGTACGGCGGCGGCCGCGTGCGGGTGCCCATCCTCGGTGCCGAGCTCGGCGAGGTGCTCGCCGCGGGCGACCTGGTCGTCGACGCGGATGCCGGACTCGTGCGCTACTTCGACCACGCCCTGCCGCTGGCCCCCGGGTCTCTCGACGGTATCGACCCGGCCGACGTCGCCGCGGTGCTCGAGCGGCAGCACTGGGAGCTGATGTTCTGGCGCCGCGAGGCCGCCGAGCTCAACTACCGCCGCTTCTTCGCCGTCACGACCCTTGCCGGTGTGCGCGTCGAGCTGCCGCACGTCTTCGACGCCGCGCACACCGAGATCCTCCGCTGGGTGCGGGAAGGGCTCGTCGACGGCCTGCGCATCGACCACCCCGACGGGCTGGCCGACCCCGGGGCGTACCTCGACCGGCTGGCCGAGGCCTCGGGCGATCTTCCGGTGCTCGTGGAGAAGATCCTCGAGCATGCCGCCACCGAGCACCCCGAGGCCCTGCCCGCCTGGTGGCGCACGACCGGCACCACCGGTTACGACGCCATGGCAGAGGTCGACCGTGTGCTCATCGACCCCGCGGGCGAGGCCCGGCTGGACGCGCTCGACGCGACCCTGCGTGCCGAGACGGGGGTGGCGCCTCTCACCGGCTACGCCGACCTCATGCACGACACCAAGCGCATGATCGCCGACACCATCCAGCAGTCCGAGATCGCCCGGCTGGTGCGGGTGCTGCGCGGCATGCCGGGGGAGCGCATCGACGCCGCCGACGCCGAGCTCGTCGACACCCTCGCCGAGCTGCTGGCGAACTTCCCGGTCTACCGCTCGTACCTGCCGGCAGGACGCGAGCACCTCGACCATGCCTTCGCCGAGACGGCGCGACGCCGACCCGATCTGGCCGACCTCGCGCAGCTGCTCGTCGAGCGCATCGCCGAACCGGGCACCGAGCTGGCGCGGCGGTTCATGCAGACCACCGGGCCCGTCATGGCCAAGGGCGTCGAGGACACCGCGTTCTACCGCATGACGCGGCTGGGCACCCTCACCGAGGTCGGCGGCGACCCGTCGGTGTTCTCGCTCGACGTCGACGGGTTCCACACCGCTCAGGCCAGGCGCCAGGCGCAGTGGCCCCACGCGATGACGTCGCTGTCGACGCACGACACCAAGCGCGGCGAGGACGTGCGCGCCCGCCTGTCGGTGCTCGCCGAGATGCCCGACCGCTGGGCCGAGGTGCTCGAGCGGCTGCGCGCCGTGGCATCCAGCGGTCACGGCCCCTTCGACTCGCTGCTGTGGCAGGCCATCGTCGGCTCGTGGCCGGCGAGCCCCGAGCGCCTGCACGCCTATGCCGAGAAGGCCGCCCGTGAAGCGGCCGAGCGCACCGGGTGGTGGGATCCGGACCCCGCCTTCGAGGAGCGGATGCATGCCGTGGTGGACGCCGCCTTCGGCGCCGCACGGCCACTCGTCGAGGAGTTCGTCGCCGAGGTCTCCGGCCCCGGGTGGGTCAACTCGCTGTCGGCCAAGCTCGTGCAGCTGACCGCGCCGGGCGCGCCCGACGTCTACCAGGGCTCCGAGCTGTGGGAGACCTCGCTCGTGGACCCCGACAACCGGCGCGCCGTGGACTTCGACGCCCGTCGGGCCCTGCTCGGCCGCATCGACGGCGGGTGGATGCCGCCGGTGGACGAATCCGGCGCGGCCAAGATGCTCGTGGTGTCGCGGGCGCTGCGGCTGCGCCGTGACCGGCCGGAGCTCTTCACGCGGTACCGCCCGGTGGTGGCGGTCGGCGCGGCATCCGACCACGTCGTCGCGTTCGACCGCGGCGGTGCGGTCACGGTCGCCACCCGCCTGCCCGTCGGCCTTGCCGCCAGGGGCGGCTGGGGTGACACCGCGGTGCTGCTGCCGTCGGGGACATGGCGCGACGAGGTCACCGGCCGTACGGTGGCCGGCGGCGAGGTGCCGCTGCGCGACCTGTTGGGGACGTACCCCGTCGCCCTGCTGAGAGAGGATGCGCGATGAGCGTGGAAGTGTGGGCGCCGAGGGCCCAACGGGTGCGGCTGCGCCGACCGGGGACGGCCGATGTGGAGCTGGCTGTGGCAGACGGCGGCTGGTGGACCGCCGACGTCGAGCTGGCAGACGGTGACCGGTACGGGTTCGTGCTCGGCGAGGGCGACGCCCTGCGTCCCGACCCGCGGTCGCGGCGGCAGCCCGAGGGCGTGCACGAAGCGTCGGCGTACTTCGACCCGACGGCGTTCTCGTGGACGGATGCCGCGTGGACCGGACGGCAGCTCGCCGGTGGGGTCATCTACGAGATGCACATCGGCACCTTCACGCCCGAGGGCACCCTGGATGCCGCGATCGCCCGTCTCGGACACCTCGTCGACATCGGCGTCACCCACGTCGAGCTGCTGCCGGTCAACGGCTTCAACGGCGTGCACAACTGGGGCTACGACGGCGTGCTCTGGTACACCGTGCACGAGGCGTATGGCGGGCCCGCGGCCTACCAGCGGTTCGTGGATGCCGCGCACGCGGCGGGTCTGGCCGTCATCCAGGACGTCGTCTACAACCACCTGGGTCCCAGCGGCAACTACCTGCCGGAGTTCGGGCCCTACCTGCGCGATGCCAGCCGCAACACCTGGGGCGACAGCGTCGCCCTCGACCAGCCGGCGGTGCGCGCATACATCGTCGACAACGCCATGATGTGGCTGCGCGACCACCACGTCGACGGTCTGCGCCTCGACGCCGTGCACGCCCTGCTGGACGACGGCCCGAAGCACATCCTGCGCGAGCTCGCCGAGTCCGCCGACGCGCTGTCGGCCCACCTCGGGCGCCCGCTCACCCTCATCGCCGAGTCCGACATGAACGACCCCACGCTGATCCTCCCTCGGGAGGCGGCCGGCTACGGGCTGACGGCGCAGTGGAGCGACGACTGGCATCATGCCGTTCACGTCGCCCTCACCGGCGAGACAGCCGGCTATTACGAGGACTTCGCGGCTCTCGACGCCCTGCCGAAGGTGTGGACGCGGGGCTTCTTCCACGACGGCACGTACTCGTCGTTCCGCGGTCGCGACCACGGGCATCCGATTCCGCAGGAGGTGCCGGCCTGGCGCCTGGTGACCTTCGCCCAGGACCACGACCAGATCGGCAACCGCGCCGCCGGCGATCGGCTGACGGCGACGCTGTCGCCCGAGCGCCTCGCGATCGCCGCCGTGCTCACACTCACCGCCCCCGGAACGCCCATGCTGTTCATGGGTGAGGAGTGGGGGGCGACCACCCCGTGGCAGTTCTTCACGTCGCATCCCGAACCCGAGCTGGCCGAGGCGACCGCGAAGGGGCGCACCGAGGAGTTCGCCCGCATGGGGTGGGATGAGTCGCTCGTCCCGCATCCCAACGACCCGGCCACCTTCGAGCGCTCGAAGCTGGACTGGTCCGAGATCGACCCCGACGACGCGACGTCGGGGCCGCACCGTCACCTGCTGCAGCTGTACCGCGACCTCGCGCGCCTGCGCCGGGAACGGCCCGAGCTCACCGATCCCTCGTTCGGCGACCTCACCGCCGATGCGGTGGAGATCGCCGGTGGCCGCCGGTTCCGCCTCGGCCGCGGGCCGCTCACGGTGCTGGTCAACCTGTCGGCGGAGCCGTGGCACGCCTCGGCGGGACCCGATGACGCGGTGCTGCTCGCCACGGATCCCGAGCGTTGCGGCTCCGCGCCGGTTTCGGGCGTGGTCACCGTGGCACCGGAGGCGGCGGTGGTGATCGGCCCGCCGCTGGGCTGACCTGCCGGTGCTGTCAAGCCCAGGGCCGATGGGCCCGGCCGCGTTTAGCCTGGACCGATGAGCGCTGACACCGCATCACGAACGACCGCCCCGGCCACTCAGCCGCGCCCTTCCGACCTCGGTCGGCAGATCGGTGTGATCAGTGCGGTGAGCTTCATGCTCATCGCCGCGGTGGTGGGCGTGGGGGCTCTTGGCGGCCGGCCAGTCCAGGATCTGCAGGGCGGTGCCCTCGACTCCGACGCGTCGTACCTCGCCCCGGCGAGCCAGGCGTTCTCGATCTGGAGCGTCATCTACGTGCTGATGGTCGCCTACGCGGTGTGGCAGGCGCTGCCGTCGCAGCGCGCAGACGACCGCCAGCGCCTGCTCGGCTGGTGGATCGCGCTGACTGCCGTGCTCAACGGTCTGTGGCTGGTGGCCGCTCAGTTCACCACCCTCCCGATCACGGTGCTCGTCATCGTGCTGCTCCTTGCCGCTCTCGGCTGGACGTTCCACCTCGCGGTGCGCCGGCCGCCGCGCGGCGTGCGTCAGGCCGTCTTCACCGACATCACGGTGGGGCTGCACCTCGGCTGGGTGGCGCTGGCGACCGTCGCGAACTCGTCGGCCTGGTTCACCTCCATCGCGCCGGCGTCGTGGGGCGAAGCTGCGGACCCGGTGGCCATCGCCGTGATCATCGTGGTCGCGCTCGTCGGCATCGCCATCGCCCTCGGGGGCCGCGGCCGCCTCGCCCCGGGCCTCGCGATGGGCTGGGGCCTCACCTGGATCGGGATCGGCCGCTGGAGCGACGACCCGATGAGCCAGCCGATCGCGATCGCCGCCTGGATCGCCGCTGCCGTCGTGGTGCTCGCCCCCATCGCGATCACTGCGGTCCGCTTCGCCCGCAACCGCACCTGATCGTCGCGCTGCGGCGGCGGGCCGGTGCGTCAGTCAGCGAACCGGGCGGCGAAGGACCGCAGCAGCCGCGTGGGTTCCGACAGTGAGGCCGCGAGCACACGGGCGGCGATCGCGTCGAAATCGCCGGCGGTGAAGTATCCGTCGTCGCGGTAGACGGCCATGCGCTCGGTGAAGGCCGACCCTGTCGGCTCGGGGTGGAACTGAGTGGCGTACAGCCGGTCACCCACCCGGTAAGCCTGCACCGGGCACGCCGGGTTCGTCGCGAGCAGGGTCGCCGAGGGTGGCGTCGTGCCGGCACCCTCCTTGTGGGCGGTGAGGGCCGTGAACCGGTCGGCCAGCATGCCGAAGAGCGGGTCCTGTGCGGCATCCCCGGTCAGGGTCACCGATGCGGGACCGGTGTCTTCGGGGTACGCCCGGCTGACCTCTCCGCCGAGCATGCGGGTGACGATGCCGATGCCGTAGCAGGTGAAGAGGGCGGCCGTTCCGGCCGCGGCCGCGCGCTCGGCGATGCGCTCGAGGTCCGCCTCCACGCGCAGCTGCACGTCGGTCTTGGTCGAGCGGGGATCGGTGAGGTTGAACGGGCTGCCGCCGACGACGAAACCCGCGTACCGGTCGAAGACGTCGTCCTGCAGCGGCTCGCGGACGAGATCGAGCTGGGCGAGGTCGTCGCGGCGCATGGCCGTTCGGAATGAGGCGAACTCGCCGGCCGCGGCGCCCGCCTGCGGACGCACGCAGACGTACGCGAGCGGAGCCATGGGTTGATTCTAGATGCGCGTCAACCGCGCGAGGAGTTCGCGGTGCGGCCGCGCACGATGCCGATGAATGCCTCGACGAGCGGGGTGGTCGCCGCTGTCGGCCAGGCCAGGGCCACCGGTGACACCGGTCCGTCGCGCAGCGGTCGCGAGGTGACGTCGCGGCGCTGGTGCAGTCGCGCCAGCGACATCGGCACGATGACGATGCCGACCCCGGCCGCCACGGTCTCCACCGCCTCCGCGGTGTCGGCGGGCGGTGCGAACGCCGGGGAGACGGCGCCGGGGACGGCGATGTCGAACACGGCGTCACGGGGGACGATCAGGATCTCGCCGGCGAGGTCGTCGAGGCTCAGCTCGTCAGCTGCGGTGAGGTGCGAGTCGGCGGCGCACACGACGACGGGGCGCTCTTCGTAGAGCGGAATGACCGAGAGCCCGTCCGCGTCGACGGGAGTGCGGACCAGGGCGGCGTCGACCTCACCGGATGCGAGGGCGGCGGCCTGCCCGGCCACCGTCAGCGAAACCAGTTCGAGGGGGTTGCGCGGCATGCGCTCTTTCCAGACGTCGATCCACTTGCCGGGCGTCGCGCCGGGGATCGCTCCGAGTCGGAACGGGCCGGGCGGAACACGGTGCTCCGCGTCGGGCACGGCGCGCGGCGGTGCGGGCCGAGCCGGACGACGCGTGGGCTTTGCGGCCGAGCGTGCAGCTGCGGGTCGGCGGGGTGCGCCATGGGATCGTCCGCCGCCGCCTTTTGCCATTCCAGAAGAGTAGCCCGAGCGCTCCGGTCACGCCCAGGACAGGCATTTCGGCGGTGGCGGTGCTCGCCGCAGCGCTCGCACAGGGAACACCGCCCCTCATCGGCGTGGTGCTCCTCCTGCCGGCGGGCTGACGGGCCCGCCTGCGGCAGGCCCTGCTAGGCGGCCAGGCGCAGCCCGCGGCGGTCGGTGGCGACCCGCTCGCCGTCGCCGACGATCTCGCCGTCGCCGATCAGCGACCCGGTGGCGACCTGCGCGTGCGCGCCGACCGACGTGCGGATGCCGATCTTCGCTCCCGCGCCGATTGCGGCGCCTGAGCCGACGTGGGCGAGCTCTGCGATCTCGCAGTTCGGCCCGATGACCGCGTCGGGCTCGATCCACGCCCCGCGGCGGATGCGTACGCCGGCGGCGACTTCCGCGCCGGGTTCGACATATGCGCCCGCTTCGACCAGCGCGGTCGCGTGCACCTTGGCTCCGTGCGCGATCAATCCGCGCCCGTTGACGTGCTTGCGATAGCGCAGCGTCTCGCCGCGGTCGTTCTCGATGTCGATGTAGTTCTTGCCCACAATCCCCTCCTGCGACACCGTCTGGTGCCGGACTGGAGATAACGCGGGCCTACCCCGATCCATTCCCTCACCTGGTCGTCCTGCGAGGATGTGAGGGTGACCGAGACAGGGCCTTCGCTGGTGTTCGACGAGAAGACGACCAAGCACGGCGTCGGCGAGGATGTGCTCGGCATGCTGACCGGCACGTTCACGGCATCCTTCGGGCTGTACCTGCTGAACGCCTCGCACGCGGTGACCGGCGGCACCGCGGGACTGTCGCTGCTGCTGGGGTTCGCGTCGGAGGTGCCTTTCTGGGTGCTGTTCGCCGTCATCAATCTGCCGTTCGCCGTGCTGGCGGTGTGGAAGAAGGGGTGGGACTTCACCCTTCGCACGATGATCGCCATCGCCTTGGTGTCGGGGTTCTCGGTCGTGCACGAGACGTTCTTCGTCGTCGGTGAACTCAACCCGGTCTACGGCACCCTCGCCGGCAACCTCATGGCCGGCATCGGACTGCTCATCGTCTTCCGCCACGGCGGGAGTCTCGGCGGATTCAACATCGTCGCCCTCGTCGTGCAGGATGCCACCGGCATCCGCGCCGGATGGACGCTCATGGTTTTCGACATCCTCGTCGTGCTGGCAGCGCTTTTCGTGGTGCCCTGGCCGAACGTCCTCATGAGCGCGGCAGGTGCCGTGCTGCTGAATCTCGTGCTGGCGCTCAACCACCGCCCGGGGCGCTACATCGGGCGGTGACCTGCGGTCATCGCTGGCACACGGGACACCAGAAGACGTTGCGCTCGGCCGTAGGGCGCGCGCCGAGTGCCCCGCCCCGCACGAGCGTGCCGCAACGCCGGCAGGGTTTCGCCTCGCGGCCGTAGACCCACATGCCGCGGCCCGGCCGGGCGTCGCCGGTGAAGACTCGGCGTGAGCGGTCGCGGTTCGTGCGGATCATCCGCGCGGCGGTGTCGATCAGCGCCGGCGCGTCGACGTCGGTCCCCGGCGTGGTGGGCAGGATGCCGCGGACGAACAGCACCTCGTTGGCGTACACGTTGCCGAGCCCCGCCACGTTGCGCTGATCCAGCAGTGCCACGTGCACCGGCCGGGAGTCGGCGCCGACGCGTCGTGCCGCCTCGGCTGCGTCCCAGTCCGCCGCAAGCGGGTCGGGGCCGAGATGACCGACGACGCGCGCCTCGTCGGCAGTGGGCAGCACCTCCACCATGGCGAGGTCGAACCCCACGGCATCCGCCCGCTCGTTGCCGACGATGGCGCGGGCGGTGTATCCCGGCCG
>NZ_JANJFJ010000184.1:0-8775 GCF_024626565.1 Microbacterium sp. zg.Y909 | reverse complement strand
CTGTGCGTCGGCATGGCAGCCTGCGCGCGAGCAGATGGTCTCGTTCACGTCGGTTCTCCGGGGGCAGGCGGACGCTGTTCGTCCAGGCGGATCACCGTCGGTCGGGATGGCGACGGTGGGGGCGTCGGCGCGGTGCTGGTGAGGGCGCGACCGGGGTTCTCCGGCGCCGTCGGGCGGGTGTCCTTGCCGACGTTCGCGAGCACCACGGCGATGTACGGAAGCACGATCGCACCGACCGCGAACACCGCGGTGTACCAGCCGTACGGGGTGACGACGACCATCAGCGCGAAGCACGCGACGCGCACGCCCATCGTGATGAAGTAGTTGGTCATCCGCGACGCTGCTTCGTCGCGCGGCGCGGCGGGAAGCGAGGTCGCAGTCTGCGCTCTGGTCGACTTCTTCACGGTCCCTCCAGCCTACGCCGCCTGGCGCAGGCTGGAGCCCCGGTCAGTACGTGCTGGAGAGCGAGCCGACGCCGACGATCCAGATGACCGCGAAGAGCACGATGAGGAGCACGACCAGGCCGATGCCGACCCACCCGACGATGGTGCCGGCCAGTGCCATGCCGCGGCCCTTCTCACCCGACTTCGGGATCTGGCGCAGCGCGAGGTGGCCGAGGATCGCGCCGGCGATGGAGCCGACGATCGGCAGGATGCCGATGATGCCGAGGATGCTGCTCACGAGGGACAGGATCGCCAGCAGGTTGGTCTTCGGCTGCGCGTACCCGTAGGCGCCGGCGTAGGGGGCCTGGCCGTACGGTGCCTGGCCATACGGTGCCGGCGGCGCCGGCGGGTACGCCGGAGCGCTGTACGAGGTCTGCTCGGTGCCCGCCTGGCCATAGGGGGCCGGCGCGGCGGGTGCCGCGTAGGGCGGCTGCGCCGGCGGAGCGGCGTAGGGGGCCCCGGCGGGCGGAGGGCTGTAGGCGGGCGGCGGCGTGTAGGCCGGCGCGGTGTACGGGGGAGGGGTCGGCGCTGCCGGCTCGTTGGTCTCGCCGGCCGGGGGTGTGTTGTCGGGGGTGCTCAACGTCTCGCCTTTCCTCGCGGGTTGTCCCCAGGGTCCCAGTGCCGCACCGCGGGTGTCAAACGGGGGCCGCACTAGGCTGGGGCCGCCGCACGTCCGCACCATCCAGGGAGCTTCATGACCACCGCACGCGTCGTCCTCATCACCGGAGGCAACCGTGGCATCGGCCGCGCGATCGCCGAGCGTTTCGTCGCCGACGGTCACCGGGTCGCCGTCACCGCTCGCTCGGGCGAGGGGCCGGAGGGGACGCTCACGGTGCGCGCTGACGTGACGGATTCCGCGTCGCTGGATGCCGCTTACGCCGAGGTCGAGCGGGAGCTCGGCCCGGTCGAGGTGGTCGTCGCGAACGCCGGCATCACCAAGGACACGTTGCTGCTGCGGATGAGCGAGGAGGACTTCGACTCCGTGGTCGCCACGAACCTGGGCGGCACGTTCCGCGCCGTCAAGCGCGCGTCGAAGGGCATGCTGCGCGCCCGATGGGGCCGGGTCATCCTCATCTCCAGCGTCGTCGGCCTCTACGGCTCGGCGGGTCAGATCAATTACGCCGCGTCGAAGAGCGGTCTGGTCGGCTTCGCCCGGTCCCTCACGCGCGAGCTCGGCGGTCGCGGGATCACGGCCAACGTCGTGGCCCCCGGCTTCATCGAGACCGACATGACCGCGGCGCTGCCGGAAGAGACCCAGGCGGAGTACAAGCGCAACATCCCTGCGGGACGCTTCGCGACGGCCGCTGAGGTCGCCGGAGTGGTCGCGTGGCTCGCCTCGGACGATGCGGCCTACATCTCCGGCGCGGTGATCCCCGTCGACGGCGGTCTCGGCATGGGGCACTGACCCCGCGCCGACACGTCAGATGGCGCGTACGAGAGCGTCGGTGAACGACTGGGGCTGTGAGAACTGCGGCCAGTGACCGCTGCCGAGGTGCACCACCTGCGCGTCGTGGATCGCCGCGAACTCGTCGGCGAAGGCGCCCCATTCGGCGATCATCGCCGGAAGCGTCTCGGCGTCGAACGCCCCGGAGAGGATGGTCACCGGCACCGCGTGTCGGCGCGCGTCGTTGAGCGCCAGCGGATCGGTCGGCACGCGCGCCGGGACGCTGCGGGTGCGCTCGGCCGTCGCCGCCCGCGTCGGGGCGTCGAGATCGGCGACGTCGTCGGCGTCGAAGAAGTCCCAGCCCGGGAACGGCACCACCCCGTCGACGGTGTCGAACTCCGAGATGGTCCCGCCGCTGGGCGGCGGGACGGTGTCGACGAAGATCACGCGTGCGACCCGGTCGGGCCGGGCGTCGGCGGCGCCCCAGGCGACGTTGCCGCCGCCGCTGTGGCCGACGAGCACGACGGGGCCTGACGTCGCGTCGATCTCGGCGACGACCGCGTCGACCCAGTCGGCCATGCCGATCTCGGCACTGTCGTCTGCCGGAGCGCCGACGCCGGGAAGCGTCAGCGGGCGGGGGGAGTGACCGGCCGCGCGCAGCGCGGGGAGCGTGTCGTCCCACGACGACGCGTCGAGCCAGAGTCCGGGGATGAGGATGACGTCCATGGCCGCAGGCTACGCCGGGGCTCCGACATCCGACACGTCTCGGCCCCCAGGATCAGGGCAGCAACGGGATGACCTCGCGCAGGTCGACCCGCTCGATCACGAGGTCGGCCAGGGCGCGCACAGCGGGCTTGGCGTTGAAGGCCAGGCCGAGACCTGCGGCCGCCATCATCTGCAGGTCGTTCGCACCGTCGCCGATGGCGATGGTGCGAGACATCGGCACACCGTGTGCCGCGGCCCATTCCCGCAGCGCCGCGGCCTTGCCCGCGGCATCCACGATGTCGCCGTCGACGGCGCCGCTGAGCGCTCCGTCGGCGGCGTGCAGGCGGTTGGCCCGCCACACGTCGACGCCGAGGTCCGGCGCGACGGTGTCGAGGATCTCGTGGAACCCTCCGGAGACCACCGCGGCGATCCCGCCGCGTTCGTGGATGGCGGCGATAAGCTCCCGGACGCCGGGGGTCGGCTCCACACGGGACAGTACGCGGGCGAAGGATGCCACCGGCACCCCCCGCAGCTGAGCGACGCGGGAGCGCAGGCTCGCCGCGAACTCCACCTCGCCGCGCATCGCCGCCTCTGTGGCCGCGGCCACCTCGGCGCCGCGGCCCGCCTCGTCGGCGATCAGCTCGATGACCTCGTTGCGGATGAGCGTGGAATCGGCGTCGAACACGACGAGGAACCGGGCAGGCAGCACGCCTCCACGCTATCGCGCGCCGCGGGGCCGCTGTGTCAGCGCTCGACGACCGCGTTCTTGCCGACGATGGTGATGCCGGAGTCGGTCACGGTGAAGCCGCGGGACAGGTCCCGTGCCCGGTCGACGCCAACGGTCGCACCTTCGAGCAGTCGCACGTTCTTGTCGAGGATCGCCCGGTGCACCCGTGCGCCCGCCCCGATGTCGACGTGGTCGAACAGCACCGAATCGGTGATGGTCGAGCCGCCGCCGGTCAGCGCCCAGGGGCCGACCACGCTGCGTTCGAGGTGCGTGCCCGAGAGCACCGAGCCGAGCGACACGATCGAGTCGATCGCGTTGCCGATGCGGCCGACCGAGTCGCGCACGAACTTCGCCGGCGGCGAGTTGACAGTCTGCGAGTGGATGGGCCACGCGGTGTTGTACAGGTTGAACACCGGCAGCGTCGAGATGAGATCCATGTGGGCGTCGAAGAACGAGTCGATCGTCCCCACGTCTCGCCAGTAGTCGCGATCGCGGTCGTTGGAGCCCGGAACCTCGTTGCGCTTGAAGTCGTACACGCCCGCCTCGCCGCGCTCGACGAAGTAGGGGATGATGTCACCGCCCATGTCGTGGTTCGACGTCGGCACCTCTCCGTCGGCCTCGACCGCCTCGATGAGCGCGTCGGCGTCGAAGATGTAGTTGCCCATCGACGCGAGCACCTCGTGCGGTGCATCGGCGAGACCGGTCGGGTCCTGCGGCTTCTCGAGGAAGTCCTTGATCTTCGTGGGGTCTTCGGCGGTCACGTCGATGACGCCGAATTGGTTCGCCATCGAGATCGGCTGGCGGATGGCGGCGACGGTCGCCTTGTTGCCGGAGGCGATGTGAGCGTCGAGCATCTGCCGGAAGTCCATGCGGTACACGTGGTCGGCGCCGACCACGACGACGATATCGGGCTTCTCGTCGTTGATCAGGTTGAGGCTCTGCAGGATGGCATCGGCCGAACCCGAGAACCACCGCTTGCCCAGTCGCTGCTGCGCCGGCACCGAGGCGACGTACGAATCCAGCAGCGCCGACATGCGCCACGTCTGCGAGATGTGGCGGTCGAGGCTGTGGGACTTGTACTGGGTGAGCACCACGAGCTGCCGCAGCCCCGAGTTGATGAGGTTGGAGATGGCGAAATCGATGAGGCGGTACTGGCCGCCGAATGGAACAGCGGGTTTCGCGCGGTCGGCGGTCAAGGGCATGAGGCGTTTTCCCTCGCCGCCGGCGAGGATGATTCCGAAGACCTTCGGCGTCGTAGGCATGGCTCAACACTATGGCCACCGATGGGGGCCTGCCAGCAAGGCGCGATCACTTGCGCTGTACTAGCGTTCGTGGCATGCGCGTAGACATCGTCACCAAGGAATACCCCCCGGAGATCTACGGCGGGGCCGGCGTCCACGTCACCGAGCTGGTGAAGGCGCTGCGGTCCCAGCTGGAGGTGCGGGTGCGCGCGTTCGGGGCCGCTCGCGACGAAGAGGGGACCACGTCGTACGGCGTTCCGGCGGAGCTGGCATCGGCCAACGGTGCCGTGCAGACGCTCGGCACCGACCTCGAGATCGTCGGCGATGTCGCCGGCGCCGACGTGGTGCACAGCCACACCTGGTACGCCAATTTCGCCGGGCACCTGGCCTCGCTCCTCCACGGCATCCCGCACATCGTCACGGCGCACTCGCTCGAGCCGCTGCGGCCGTGGAAGGCCGAGCAGCTCGGCGGCGGGTACGCCATCTCGAGCTACGTCGAGAAGACCGCCTACGAGGGCGCGGCAGCCATCGTCGCCGTGAGCGAAGGGATGCGCCAGGACATCCTGCGCAGCTACCCGACGCTCGATCCCGACAAGGTGCGGGTGATCTACAACGGCATCGACGTCGACGCCTGGCACCCCGTGTCGGATCCCGAGCTTCTCGCCGAGCTGGGCGTGGATGCCGCGCGGCCGAGTGTCGTCTTCGTCGGCCGCATCACGCGTCAGAAGGGCCTGCCGTACCTGCTGCGCGCCGCGGCCCTGCTGCCGCCGGAGGTGCAGCTGGTGCTGTGCGCGGGAGCCCCCGACACCCCGCAGATCATGGCGGAGGTCGAGGAGCTCGTGCGCGGTCTGCAGCAGGACCGCTCGGGTGTGGTCTGGATCGACCGTCACCTCTCGCGTCACGAGCTGTGCACGCTGCTGTCGGCCGCGACGACGTTCGTGTGCCCCTCGGTGTACGAGCCGCTCGGCATCGTCAACCTCGAGGCGATGGCGTGCGGTGCGGCCGTCGTCGGCACCGCGACCGGTGGCATCCCCGAGGTGGTCGTCGACGGCGTCACCGGGCGTCTCGTGCCGATCGACCAGGTGCAGGACGGCACCGGAACGCCGACCGATCCGGAGCAGTACGTCGCCGACCTCGCCGCCGTGCTCACCGAGGTCGTCTCCGACCCCGAGCGGGCCGCCGAATACGGGCGCGCCGGCCGCGCCCGCGCCGCGGAGGCCTTCAGCTGGCAGGCGATCGCCGACACGACGGCCGCGCTGTACGCCGAGGTGACCGGCGGCGGCCGATAGGCTGGGCGCATGGCTGAGGTTCTCGAGTTCTCCGACGTCGTCGTCCGCCGGAATGCCCGGGACATCGTCGATCATGTCGACTGGACCGTCACCGACGACCAGCGGTGGGTGATCCTCGGGCCGAACGGGGCGGGCAAGACCACCCTGCTGCAGCTGGCCGCGACGCTCATGCACCCGACGTCGGGAGTCGTGACGATCCTGGAGGAGCGGCTCGGCCGCACCGACGTGTTCGAGCTGCGCCCGCGCATCGGCTTCGCCTCGTCGGCGATGGCCCGACGCGTGCCGCCGGAGGAGACGGTGCTCAACGTCGTGCTGACCGCTGCGTTCGCGGTCGTGGGCCGCTGGAACGAGGCGTACGAGGACATCGACGAGCGCCGCGCCCTGCGCGTCTTGGCGGAGTGGAAGCTCGACCACCTGGCCGACCGCATGTTCGGCACGCTGTCGGACGGTGAGCAGAAGCGGGTGCAGATCGCCCGCGCCGTGATGACCGACCCCGAGCTGCTGCTGCTGGACGAGCCCACCGCGAGCCTGGACCTCGGCGCGCGCGAGGAGCTGCTGGCGCTGCTGAGCGGTTACGCGCAGGCGCCGACGACGCCCGCCATGGTCATGGTGACGCACCACGTGGAGGAGATCCCGGTGGGATTCACCCACGTGCTGCTGCTGCGCGAGGGCAGGGTGGTGGCTGCCGGCCCGATCGCCGAGACCCTCACCGCCGAGAACCTCACCGAGGCGTTCGGCCTGCAGATCGCACTGCACGAAGAAGCGGGGCGCTACTCGGCCCGCGCCGTGGTGGCCTCCGCCTGACCGCACGTCCGGCGGCGGTACGCGGTGTGCCGCAGGGCTGATAGAATCGTTCCTTGGTGCATTCGCACCGCAGACTTTGACCGTTCTGGCAAAATCCAGAGCACCACCTCAAGGACACCTCATGAAGACTGACATCCACCCCGACTACCGCCCCATCGTGTTCCGCGACCTGGGTTCGGGAGAACTGTTCCTCACGCGCTCGACCGTCACCAGCGACAAGACCGTTGAGTTCGAGGGCACCGAGTACCCCGTCATCGATGTCGAGATCTCGTCGGCTTCGCACCCGTTCTACACGGGCAAGCAGCGCATCATGGACTCGGCCGGTCGCGTCGAGAAGTTCAACCAGCGCTTCAAGAACTTCGGCACCAAGTAAGTCGCCGCAACGAAGAAGGCCCCGCTTCGGCGGGGCCTTCTTCGTTGCACGGCGGAGTCAGCGCACCGGCCAGCTGCCGTCGAGGCTGTCGTCGGGGTCGAGCCGGCCGACCTTGATGAAGTACTCCGTGAGGCTTGCGGCCTGCGCCCGCGCCCAGGCGATCTGCTGCGTGTGCAGCTCCTGCGCCGTGGGGGGCAGCTGCGGCCCGAACCGCTCGGCGAGAGCCTGCGCGACCCTTCCGGCGGCGACCGCGTCCGCGCACGCGTCGTGGGCGCCTTCCAGCGGAACGGCGTAGTGCGCCGCGACGGCCTCGAGCGTGCGCTTGCCGCGGCGGTACCGGTCGTGCGCCTTGTCGAGGACGAGGGGATCGATGATGGGCCCGGGGGAGCGAAGCGGGCGAACGCCGTGTCGCGCGGCTTCGTGCTTGAGCAGCGAGAAGTCGTAGCAGGCGTTGTAGGCGACCACCGGGATGCCGGAGGCGAAGAGGCCCCGCAGCATCTGCACGACGTCGGCGACGACTTCGGCTGCGGCCCGCCCCTCGGCGCGGGCGCGCGCCGTCGTGATGCCGTGTACCGCCGTCGCACCCTCGGGGATGTCGATGCCGGGGTCGGCGAGCCAGTCCCGGGCGTGCACGACCGAGCCGGAGCCGTCGATCACGCCGACGTGGGCGGTGACGATGCGGTCGCTCTCGACGTCGACGCCGGTCGTCTCGAGGTCGAAGACGCCGACGAGTCGCGTCCACGCCGGAATGCGCGCAGGCTCGGGAAAGCCGAGAAGCGGCTCGGGCTGCCACATCGTCATGTCGACAACGCTAAAGCCGGGCGCCGACATCGGCGGGCAGGCACACCGGCGCCGCCTCTTAGACTTGAAAGATGACGGCCCCGCACCCCTACGCCGACTCGCTGGCGCGCATTCCGGTGCGCCGACATGAGGTGGCGGTGCAGGGTGGCACGACCGCCTACTGGGAGTACGGTCCCTCCGCGGCGGAGCACACCATCGTGGCAGTGCACGGCTTCCGCGGCGAGCACCACGGTTTGGAGCCGGTGGTCGCGCACCTCGACGGCATCCGCGTGCTCATGCCCGATCTCCCCGGCTTCGGCGAGACCGCGCCCCTTCCCGGGCGTCGCCACGACCTCGCCGCATACGCCGAGTGGCTCGCAGACTTCGTCGCCGCGACCGCACCCGGAGCGGTGATCCTCGGGCACTCGTTCGGCTCCATCGTGGTCGCGGCGGCCGTCGCCGGCGGACTGGACACCCCGCGGGTGATCCTCGTGAACCCGATCGGCGCGCCGGCGCTGGAAGGCCCCCGCGGCATCCTCACCCGGCTGGCGGTCTTCTACTACTGGGCCGGGGCCAAGCTGCCGCGGCCCATCGGCAGCGCCGTGCTGCGCAGCGGCCTGATCGTGCGGGTCATGAGCATGTCGATGACCAAGACCCGGGACCGAGCCCTGCGACGCTTCGTGCACGACCAGCACGACACGTACTTCTCGCGGTTCGCCGACCGCGACGTGCTGCACGACGCGTTCCTCGCCTCGGTGTCCAACGACATCCGCGCGTACGCTCCGGCGATCCACCAGCCGACCCTGCTGGTGGCCGCGGTGCAGGACGACATCACGCCCATCGAGGCGGAGCGGCACCTGGCGACGCTGTTCCCCGACGCGCAGCTGGTCGAGATCGACGGCGTGGGACACCTCATCCACTACGAGACGCCGCGGCCGGCAGCGAAGGCGATCAGGCGGTTTCTGCAGCCTTCCGCCGACGGTACGCGTTGACGTTCATCCTATTGCCGCAGTTGCCGGTGTCGCAGTA
>NZ_JANJFJ010000183.1:0-8847 GCF_024626565.1 Microbacterium sp. zg.Y909 | reverse complement strand
GCACGGGCGAGCCGGTGGGCGACTTCACCACGCGCTTCGTCGCCCCCTCCCGCCACCGCTACAGCGCCCTCACGGCGCTGGACCACTTCCGCGACGTCGCACTGCATGAGGGCCGCGCGCCCGATCCCCGCATGGCGGATGCCGTGGCGGTCGTGCGCGACGCACGCCAGCCGGACGGCACGTGGCTGCAAACCACTCCCCTGGCCGGCCGCACCTGGTTCGACGTGGATGCCGGCGAGGGCGAGCCGTCGAAATGGCTCACCCTCGCCGGCACCCGCGTGCTCGACTGGTGGGACGCCGCAGTCGCCTGATCGGCCGCGCTGTGGCATCCGATCTTCCGCACTCGGCGGTCAGCGGTCCCGCCACAGCTCCCAGGTGCGTTCTGCGATGCGTCGGTAGCGTCGGCGCGGGCCGGCGGTGTCGTGGCCGAACCAGATGACGAACTCCTCGTGGATGATCGTCAGCGTGTCTTCCAGCGAGACGGCGGCATCCATCCTCGCGGCGATCGTCTGCGCCTCGGGTCGGTACTCGTCGATGTTCGCGCCGTCGCAGCAGATATGGAGCGGGTCCTCCTCGAACAGCAGTCGTTCGAGAGCCTGGCCCGCCGCACGGCGGGCGCGCTCGCCCTCAGGCACGGGAGGGCTCGCGGGCATCCCGTCCGTCGAGCATGATCGGCAGGCCGTCGACCTGCGACAGCGCCTGCGCGCGGTTCCTGCGCGCCGCCTGCGCGTGGTCCGCGATGTCGGCAAGCACTTCGTCGGAGTACTCGCCCTTGGCGGCGGCGACGACAGCCGCGTTCGCCCGGTTCTGCAGGGCGAAGAACATCGGCTTGTTCTGCATCGACCGGTCCACCCACTGCGGGCGGTCGAACACCTTCCCCATCTGGATGGTGCCCTCATCGATCCACATCGAGGCGTAGACCTCCGCCGCACCGAGGGCGGCCTGCGTGCCGAGGTCGGCGTCGACCGGGGTGTCGAGCAGGGTGCGCACTTCGCGCTGCAGGTACGGGACGATCGGGGCGACCGCCGCGGCGTCGGCCTCGCTCACGGCCTTGGCCTCGCTGGCGCGTTCGAGCACCTGGCCGACCAGGTCGAGGCGTGAGGTCAGCTCTTCCCGCAGGGCCGGGTCCATCTCCCGTCCGTCGCGCATGGCGAGGGAGTTGTGGAAGACCATCAGCCGCTGCAGGTTGGCGAACATCAGGATCAGCGCATTGAAGCGGTGTTCGTCGGGCGTCATCGTCCGACGCTATCGGATGCCGAGGCGCACGGCTTTGCCCACCGGCGTCCAGGCAAAGAGAAAGCCCCGACCGTTACCACGCGGCCGGGGCGAGACGGATGAGAAATCCGCCTATCGATGTCTACTGTACGCCACTTCCACGGCGCTGCGCGCCACGGGCGGGGCGGCGCCTGCCGTCAGCCGTGCGCCAACTCCTCAAGAACGGGCACGGATGGGCCGGAAACGGCCCGAAAGCAGCCGGATCCGCGCGGTATTGAGGAGTTACAGACGCGCGGGAGTCAGCCCGCCAGTGTGCGCGGACGCCTCAGCGCTTGTGGCGGATGCCGGCGAGGAAGTACGCCGCCGGGCCGATCCAGTTGATCAGGATCACGGGCACCCAGACGGGCTTCGGGCCGCGCACGTCGTCGCCGTCCCGCCACGCCAGGTCCCAGAAAGCCAGGAAGGCGAAGGCCACCTGCACCACACCCAGCAGCCCCAGCGCCACCTTGCCGAACCCCCGCGCTACCGTGGCGACTCCCACCGCCTCCTTGGCGACTCCCAGCGCCTCCTTGGCGCGGTCAGGCAGTTGCACGTCCGTCTTCTTGGCCATCTTCATCTCCCCCGGTCAGCGAGCGGCTCCGCTCCCGACCCACGCTAGCCCTTGGGTGGTCATCGCGCCTCCCTGCGGCCGTTCAGGCCCACTCGGCCCGGCCCTGGCAGACGTCGTCGACCTGGCTGCGCAGGCTTTCCGCCCGGTCCTCGGGCACCTCCAGGGTCAGCGCGACGTCGACGCCATGCTGCACCTGCTCGAGCACGGCACCGTGCGCGTCGAGCTCGCGGCGCACGGCGCCCTCGAACGCGTACGGCACGGTCACCTGCAACACCCGCGTGCGGATCAGCGGCACGCGCTCGGCGCCGAGGAGCGCCTGCGCCACGGCATCCGTGTACGCGCGCACCAAGCCACCCGCGCCCAGCTTCACCCCGCCGAAGTAGCGCACGACGGTCGCGAGCACGCCCTCGAGCTCCTGGTGGCGCAGCACCTCGAGCATGGGGCGGCCGGCGGTGCCGCTGGGCTCGCCGTCGTCGTTGGCGGCGGAGTGGCCGCCGGCCATCAGCGCCCAGCAGATGTGGCGGGCATCCGGATGCTCGGCCCACAGCTCCTGCACGCGGGCCACGGCCTGCTCGCGCCCGGCCACCGGTTCGACGCACCCCAGGAAGCGGCTCTTCTTGATGAGCAGTTCGCTGTGGACGGGTCCCGCGAGGGTGAACGGCATGGGCAGCCGGGGTCAGACGCCCGGTCGGATCGTCAGGTCGGGGATCTGCGCGTCCCGCGGCAGGTCGAGCACGGTGAGGATGCTCGTGACGACCGAGCCCGCATCGATGAAGGCGGCCGGGTCGTAGTCGCGCCCTTCCTGCTCGTGCACGCGCTCCTGCATCGCCGTGGCCGTGCGCCCGGGGTACACCGACGACACCCGCACGCCGTGCGCGGCCTCCTCAGCGCGCAGGCTGTCGGCGAGCGCCTTGAGCCCGTGCTTGGACGCCGCGTAGGCCGCCCACTCGGGCGCCGCACGCAGACCCGCGCCGGAGTTCACGAACACCACCTGACCCTTCGCCGCGCGCAGCGCGGGCAGCAGCAGCCGTGTCAGTTCGGCCGGCGCGACGAGGTTCACGTCGAGCTGCGACGACCACTTCGCGACGGTGAGCTCGGCCACCGGGCCCAGGTCGACAACGCCCGCGACGTGGATCAGCGAGTCCAGCCGGGTGGGGAGCTCCTGCGCGGCGACCGCGGCGGCCAGCTCGCCCGGAGCCGAGAGGTCGGCGACGACGGTGCGCGCTGCGGGGAACCGTTCGCCGAGCTCGGCCGCACGGGCGTCGCTGCGGGCGAGCAGGATGAGATCGTCGCCACGTGCCTGCAGGCGCGCGGCGAGGGCGGCGCCGATGCCGGCGCCGGCGCCGGTGAGAAAGTGCACAGACATACCGTCATCGTCCCACGCCGACGGACCACGGCAGGGACTGGGCGCACTGGGCGCACCGGCGCACCCGACGTAGCATCGGCATCCACCTCTCGACGGGAGCCACAATGAAGCTTCTCCTCACATCCGGCGGGGTCACGAACGACAGCATCCGCGCCGCACTCGTCGGCCTGCTCTGCAAGGACATCGAGGACTCCTCCGCCCTCTGCATCCCCACCGCCCAGTGGGGGCATCCGCTGTGCGGACCCGTCTCGGCCCGCAGCTTCGTCAGCGGGATGCCGCCATCGGGCGGGATGACCTCGCTCCCCTGGCGGTCGGTCGGCTTGCTCGAGCTGACGGCGCCGCCCACCGTTCAGCGGGAGCGCTGGGAGGAATGGGTGCGCGGCGCCGACGTGCTGCTCGTCGACGGCGGTGACGCGACCTACCTCGCCCACTGGATGCGCGAGTCGGGACTGACCGAGCTGCTCCCGTCCCTCTCCGAGACGGTGTGGGTCGGGGTGAGCGCCGGCAGCATGGTGCTGACCCCGCGGATCGGTGACTTCTTCGTCGAGTGGCCGTCGGCGCCGGACGATACGGCGCTGGGGGTCGTCGACTTCTCGATCTTCCCGCACCTCGACGTCTTCCCCACCAACACGATGGATGCCGCCGAGCGGTGGGCCGCGGCGATCGGCGTCCCCGCCTACGTCATGGATGACGAGACCGCGATCCGGGTCGTAGACGGGATCACCGACGTCATTTCGGAGGGGCGCTGGGCGCGGCTCGCGTGAGCCGCGCCCACCGTTGGATCCCGGTGACCGGCCGAGCGTGCGCACCAGAGCTCAGGCGCGCTCGATGGGCAGCCAGAGTTCGCAGGTGGCCTCGGTGAAGTCAGGCGCGCGATCGAGCACGGAAACGATCGAGGGACCGGGACGCAGCCGCCACGGGTTCGAGGGGAACCACTCCGTGGCGGATGCGGCATACGCCTGCTGCAGCGCGGCCGGGTAGGGACCCGCCGCCCGGAAGACCACCCACTGCCCCGCCTCGACGTCGATGGCGTCGAGGTCGTTCGGCACGGGGGCAGCAGCATCGACCGCCACGCCGTGCAGATACGTCAGTTCGCTTCCCTCCGTGTAGTCGGGGTCGACATCGGCGCTGACCTGCAGCAGTCCCGCCGGCTCGGCGCCGCTCAGCTGCTTCAAGCGCTCGTGCGCTGCGGGCGGGAGCGACGCGATGTGCTGCTGGATATGCGGGTTGACCCCGTCATGGATCAGCGGCACGCGGGCGGCGTGTCCGATCAGGCGGAAGGCGGGTCGTTCGATGATGCCGGCATCCATGGGGGTGCTCCCTTCGACGGTCAGGCGGAACCTGAGGTGGGGTTGACTCCGAAGGGGGCCGCCATGGCGGCGGACGTCGCCGTGACTGGCGCCGTGGACCGAGCGGAACGCCCGGCCGAACGCTTCGACCGAGGCGTAGCCGTACCGAACCGCGATCGTGAGCAGTTCCTCGTCGCCCACCACGTCCGCCGCCGCGACGGTCATGCGACGCCGCCGCACGTACTCGGACACCGGCATGCCTGCCAGCGACGAGAACATGCGGCGTGCGTGGTAGCCCGTCGTTCCCATCGCCGCGGCGAGCGCGTCGACGTCCAGGTCCTCATCGAGGCCGTCTTCGATCGCATCGATGAGGCGGTTGAGGATCTCGATCACAGCGACTCCCCCTTCTGCACCCACTCTCGCCGGCACCGGAGCGCGGCGCCCGACTTGTGCGGCCCGGTTCTGTCGGGTCGGAAGGGACTTTCACGCGAGGATCCCCTATTGCGGTCCCAACCCGAGGGGCTTCACCATGATCAGGCACGGCGTCGCCTCTCCCCAGAGGTCAGTCTCCTCCAGGGGGAGGAATCCCCGCTTCTCGTAGAAGAGCCGGGTGAGCGCGTACCCGGCATCCGGATGCGACGGACCGAGCGTCTTCACCTCGAGGAGGCGGACCCCGCGGCTCATCGCATCGGCCTCGATGGCGGCGAGCATCGCCGTTCCGACGCCGGAGCCATGAGCCGCGCGATCGACCACGGTGAGATGGATCTCCGCGACGTGCGGAAAGTGCCGGTCCACCAGAGTGACGCCGACGATCGAGCCGTCGGCGGCGCGTACGGTCCACGTCTCTTTGGTTCGCGCGGCCTCGATGTACTCGGCGTTCGATTCCGGCTGCCCGAACCACTCCGGCACGCTGGCGAGGAGACGCGCGACGTCCTCCGGGACCGCGTGATCCGCGGCCGCTTCCCACGCGGGGCTTTGCACGCCATCCGCACGCGGGGCGGTCGCCCGGAGCTGGGCATGCAGCACTGGTCTGATCCGTGCGTCGCTCACCCGTCAACTCTGCCCAAAATGAGGCAAGAAGCCCAAGAGAATGAAGGAGCCAGGTCACACGTTGAAGCGGAACTCCACCACGTTCCGAAACAGAGCAACGTCTGAGCGATGCGAGGAAGCGCAGAAGCACACTCTCCTGAAACCTCTACTTGCAAATACTGCAAGCAGAGGCAAACGTTGACGGATGAGCGCTCATTTCCCCACTGATCCTCAAGACCAAGAAATCACCACCCCCGATCAGGCTCGGCGGCTCCTCGCTGCCGTCCCGAAAAGACCGCGGCGACAGTTCTCGATCAGTGACCATTTAAGCACCGCAGCAACAGTAGCCTGTTCGTTTCTTGCAGGGCTGATTGCGCTGAGCGGACATCCTTGGTGGGCAATCGTTCCCACCCTTTGCGCACTAATCACTTCACATCACTGGACCGCAAGCCGCCTGTCACGAGCGAACGAGCCTCGCTTCAAACTGGCCATCGTCATCGCGGCCTTCACCGTATGGTTACTCATCCCCGTCTGGAGAGGCATCACTCATGGGGAGACGATCCCCTTCCCTGAAGCCTTCCTCTTCGCCGGTCTCGCGCCGGCATTCTGGTTGGCGTTCTATATCATCCTGCTGATCCGACGCTGAGGCACGCAGGGTCCACACCGAACTCGACGCGCCCCTGGTCACCCCAAAGCGCTTCCTCACGATGGCGCATCGCTACGGCACCACCTTGGTCAGGCTCACACCGGAGGGACAGAAGACGTTTAGAGCTCTTCTCGCCACGATCAATCGAATCGCAGGTCAGTGAGTGACCCTCACGAGACTCGGAGACACGAGAAAGACACAGCCACAGAAAACACCGCCCGGAAATCCCACACAGCGGTTAGGTACAAGGAAAGGGCTGGGTTCAGCAGTTACGCACTGCCAAACCAGCCCTTTCCCGGTCAAGACCTAGTTGTTGAAGCGGAACTCCACGACGTCGCCGTCCTGCATGACGTAGTCCTTGCCCTCCAGGCGCGCCTTGCCCTTCGCTCGGGCCTCGGCGACAGAGCCGGTCTCGACCAGGTCGTCGAACGAGATGACCTCGGCCTTGATGAAGCCCTTCTCGAAGTCGGTGTGGATGACACCGGCAGCCTGCGGCGCCTTCCAGCCCTTGCCGATCGTCCAGGCGCGGGCCTCCTTGGGACCCGCCGTGAGGTATGTCTGCAGGCCCAGCGTGTCGAAGCCGATGCGGGCGAGCTGGTCCAGGCCCGACTCGTCCTGACCGGTGGATGCCAGCAGCTCGGCGGCATCCTCGGGGTCGAGGTCGATGAGCTCGGACTCGATCTTCGCGTCGAGGAACACGGCCTTCGCGGGGGCGACGAGCGCTTCGAGCTCAGCCTTGCGCGCGGCATCCGTCAGCACGGCCTCGTCGACGTTGAAGACGTAGATGAAGGGCTTGGCGGTGAGCAGGCCCAGCTCGCGGATCGGCGTCACGTCGATGCCGGACGACGACAGCAGCTGCCCGCGCTCGAGCGCGTCCTTCGCGGCGAGCGCCGTCTCGAGCACGATGGGCTCCGCCTTCTTGCCGCGCACTTCCTTCTCGTAGCGGGTGATCGCCTTCTCGAGGGTCTGCAAGTCGGCCAACGCCAGCTCGGCGTTGATCGTCTCGAGGTCGTTCTTGGGGTTCACGGCGCCCTCGACGTGCACGACGTCGTCATCGGCGAAGCCGCGCACGACCTGCGCGATGGCGTCGGCCTCGCGGATGTTCGCGAGGAACTGGTTGCCCAGACCCTCCCCCTCGCTGGCGCCGCGCACGATGCCGGCGATGTCGACGAACGACACCGCTGCGGGCAGGATGCGCTCGGAGTGGAAGATCTCGGCGAGCTTGTCCAGGCGCGGATCGGGCAGGTTCACCACCCCGATGTTCGGCTCGATCGTCGCGAACGGGTAGTTCGCCGCGAGCACCTGATTCTTGGTCAGAGCGTTGAACAGGGTGGACTTGCCCACATTGGGCAGTCCGACGATTCCGATGGTAAGAGCCACGGGCATCGAGTCTACGCGGCGGGCGGCACCGGGCCGGACCGGTCAGATGGCGCTGAGCGCCTGATACACCGTGACGATGCTCGCCGCAGCCAGCGCGATCGTGGCCCAGGGCAGGGTGCGACGCAGGCGCCGGCCCGGCTCGGCGACGCCGCGCGGAGGACGCAGCAGCGGGATGCCGTCCTCGCCCGCCGTCTCGGCCCGGCCGTCGCGCCAGCGCTCCCACTGCGCCAGCTTGCCGGTCATCGCGGCGCGCACGCTTGCGAGCCACTCCCAGGTCGCGGGGTCGAGGGTGGCGAGGTCGGCGCGCCGGTAGAAGAACATCCAGTCGTCGACGATCTCGACGTCGAGCTCGGCGGCGTTGTCGATGAAGCGCGCCATGATGTCGGGGGTGAACAGGCACAGCGCGTCGCGCTCGTAGCCCGCAGGGCAGTAGAGGCGGAACACGCGGTCGAAGTCGCCCTCGAGGCGGAGCCGCTGCGCAGCCTTGAAGCCGACCGGCAGGCTGGAATCCCCCAGGCTGTTGGTGCCGACCGCATCGAGAACGATGTGCGGCAGCGGGGTGTCCAGACGCAGGGCGAGGTAGCCCCAGCGCCGCGTCCGTCCGATCCGCGCCCGCCCCTCGCAGCGGATGTTGCCGATCTCCATCGCCCTGGCACGATCGTCGCTCACGACGTCCTGCGCATACCGCGAGCGCACGCGCGGGAAGAGCATGCCGGGTTTGTCGGCCACCACTTCCGTCCGCTGGTACTCCAGGCTGTTCGCGCCGGCGAAGCGGCGCAGGCGATAGGCGCGCTCGTTCTCCGTGCGGGTGCGCAGCGTCGCCGAGATGAGGCCGGCGATGATCACCAGGACCCACAGCCCCAGCATCCCGCCCACCGGCACCGCAGCCCGAGGCCCCGCCGTCGCGGCGAGGAACCCCGTCAGCAGGATGCCGCCGCCGAAGAAGGCCAGCACGAAGGGCGCGAGGATCGCGACGACGAGCACGGTGCCGCAGCCCGAGGCCACCCGGTCTCCCGTGCTCGGGTCGCGGCCGAACTTGCGCACGGCCTTGCGGTCGATCGGCTCGACCAGCGCGGTCGTGTCGAAGTACGTCGTGGCCTGCGCCGTCGTCATCGGTCCCCCCTGGCTCCACTCTGTGAGAAGACTATGGGGCGCGGGAGCGCGGCCGCCAACGTCCACTGGCGGGTGCTGAGACAATGGACCCTGCCGGTCCCGTCCGGCGGAGGAAGGCACCCTGTGAACATCACGCACCTGGAGCGGTTCGTCGCCGTCGCCGATGCGCTGCACTTTCCGCGGGCGGCGGAGAAACTCG
>NZ_JANJFJ010000182.1:0-8854 GCF_024626565.1 Microbacterium sp. zg.Y909 | reverse complement strand
AAACCCATCACCAGCAAGGAAACGAGGACGTGACCGTCATGGCAGAGACCGAGTACCGCATCGAGCACGACACCATGGGCGAGGTGCGGGTGCCCAAGAACGCGCTGTACGCCGCGCAGACCCAGCGTGCCGTGGAGAACTTCCCGATCTCCGGCACCGGCCTCGAGTCGACCCAGATCGCCGCCCTCGCCCGCGTGAAGAAGGCAGCGGCGTTGGCCAACAAGCAGCTCGGCACCCTCGACGGCGCCATCGCCGACGCGATCGCCGCCGCCGCCGACGAGGTCATCACCGGCCGGCACGACGCCCACTTCCCCGTGGACACGTACCAGACCGGCAGCGGCACCTCGTCGAACATGAACATGAACGAGGTGCTGGCGACCCTTGCGACCGCCAAGCTCGGCTCCCCCGTTCACCCCAACGACCACGTCAACGCCTCGCAGTCGTCGAACGACGTGTTCCCCACCTCGGTGCACATCGCCGTCACCCAGGCGCTCATCGACGACCTCATCCCGGCACTGGACCACCTCGCCGTCGCGCTCGAGGCCAAGGCGGAGCTCTGGAAGGACGCGGTCAAGTCCGGTCGCACGCACCTGATGGATGCCACCCCCGTGACCCTGGGCCAGGAGTTCGGCGGCTACGCCCGCCAGATCCGCCTCGGCATCGAGCGGGTGCAGGCGGTGCTCCCCCGCGTGGGCGAGGTCCCGCTCGGCGGCACCGCCGTCGGCACCGGCATCAACACACCCCTCGGATTCCCGCAGCAGGTCATCGCGCTGCTGGCCGCCGAGACGGAGCTGCCCATCACCGAGGCCAAGGACCACTTCGAGGCACAGGCCAACCGTGACGCCCTCGTCGAGGCATCCGGGGCCCTGCGCACGATCGCGGTGTCGCTGACGAAGATCAACAACGACCTGCGGTGGATGGGCTCCGGCCCCAACACGGGCCTCGGCGAGCTGCACATCCCCGATCTGCAGCCCGGCTCGTCGATCATGCCCGGCAAGGTGAACCCCGTCGTCCCCGAGGCGACTCTCATGGTGTGCGCGCGTGTGATCGGCAACGACGCAACCGTCGCCTGGGCGGGTGCGTCGGGATCGTTCGAGCTCAACGTGGCCATCCCGGTGATGGGCACGGCGCTGCTGGAGTCGATCCGACTGCTCTCCAACGCCATGCGGGTGCTGGCCGACAAGACGATCGACGGGCTTCAGGCGAACCTCGAACGCGCCGCCGCCTTCGCCGGCATGTCGCCGTCGATCGTGACGCCGCTGAACAAGCTCATCGGGTACGAGGCGGCCGCCAAGATCGCCAAGCACGCCGTCGCCCAGGGGATCACCGTCCGTGAGGCCGTGGCCGACCTCGGCTACCTGGAACGCGGAGAGATCACCGAGGAGCAGCTCGACGAAAAACTCGACCTGCTCTCGATGACCCGGCCTGGTTGATAATCGGAGGGTGAACCGCACGCCACGGCAGGGCCGCGCGCAGCGCCGCACCCTGGGCATCACGCTCGGAGTGGCATCGGCTGGATTCGTGATGGCCGGCGCCGTCACCGCCGCGGTCCTTGCGATCGGATCCGACCTGCCCCCCGAGCGGGTGCTTCTCGGCGGAGCGGTCTACCTGCTCGCTGCCCTGCTCGCGGTCGGTGTGCTCGCTGTGGCGTACTGGCTGGCTGCGCTGCCGGCGGCGTCCGGCGCCAGCGCGGGCGAAGGCGATGCTGCGGAGCGGTGGGAGGCGTCGTTCGAGACGCAGCGCCAGCTGCTCGACGATGTGCGACACGAGTTGAAGACCCCGATCACGATCGTGCGCGGCCATCTCGAGACGATGAACGTCGACGACGCCGCCGATGTCGCCGCTGTGCGCGACATCGGCATCGGGGAACTTGACCGCATGACACGGCTCGTGAACGACATCGACCTGCTGGCGTCGGTGGACGGCGACTCTTTCAGCTTTTCGGTCGTCGACCTCGGCGCCCTCACCCAGCGGGTCGGAGAGTTGGTGTCGGTGATCCCCCACCACGACTGGCACATCGAGACCGCCGCCTCCGGGCGCATCAGAGCCGACCGTGACCGGCTGCTGCAGGCCTGGCTGCAGCTGGCCGACAACGCCGCCAAGTACACCCCGGCGGGAGCCCCCATCGAGATCGGCAGTTCTCTGCACGCCAGTGGAGCGCAGCTGTGGGTGCGCGACCACGGGCCTGGTATCCCGCCGGCAGCCCGGCACCGCATCTTCCGACGGTTCGACCGCAACGTCGGCAAGCGCAGCGTCGGCGGATCAGGCCTGGGCCTGGCCATCGTCGACACGATCGCGCGCGCACACGGCGGTCACTGCACGGTCGCCGACACGCCGGGTGGCGGCGCGACGTTCACGATAGCCGTACCTTTGGGGACGGGGGCAGCCGCACCCGCGCCCGTGCGCGCGGGCGATGTGGTGCTGCAGAGAGAGGCAAGCGCATGATGACGCGCATCCTGGTGGTCGACGACGAGCCGCACATCGCGGCGCTGCTCCGTCGCGCCCTCACGGCCGAGGGCCATAGCGTCGACGTGGCCGAGAACGGCCCCGAGGCGCTCGAACGGGCCACCGATCCCGGTGTGGATCTCGTGCTGCTCGACGTCGGGCTCCCCGGCATGGACGGCATCGAGGTGCTGCGTCGCCTGCGCGCGCTCGGATCGACGGTACCCGTCATCATCCTGACGGCCCGCTCAGGCACGCGTGACACCGTCGACGGCCTCGATGCCGGGGCCAACGACTACGTGCCGAAGCCGTTCGTCGTCGCCGAGCTGCTCGCGCGCGTGCGCTCCCGGCTGCGGGAGAGCGCGGCGGCGGCCGGCGTGATCTCCCACGGCGACGTCACCCTCGACGTGCTGGCGCGCCGCGCGACCGCCGGCGGTCGCGACGTTGACCTCTCCGCCCGGGAATTCGCACTCGCCGAGCAGTTCCTGCGCCACGCCGGCGAAGTGCTCAGCCGTGAGGCGCTGCTCAGCCGCGTGTGGGGCATGGACTTCGATCCCGGCTCGAACGTCGTGGACGTGTACGTGAGATACCTGCGAGCCAAGTTCGGTGCGCACCACATCGCCACCGTGCGCGGCTCCGGCTACCGCTGGGAGTGACTGCCGCCTCCCACAGCGAGAACCCCCGGGGCGGAATGCTCCGGGGGTTCTCGTGAGGCGAAGCTGGGGGTCTTCGCGCTGGCCGCTTAGGCGGTAGTTCTATGTTCACCCATGCCGGTTCGTATGGGAATGCCCGGCCATGAGATTGTTCTCATGGTGCCCCACCCGGCATCAACTCGTTTCGCCGGCCTCGAGCAGCTCGGTCACCAGCGCGGCGATGGCCGACCGCTCAGAACGCGTGAGCGTGACATGCCCGAACAGGGCGTGACCCTTGAGCGTCTCGATCACGGATGCGATGCCGTCGTGGCGCCCCACCCGCAGGTTGTCCCGCTGGCCCACGTCGTGGGTGAGGACCACCCGCGAGTTCTGGCCCATACGGCTGAGCACGGTGAGCAGCACGTTGCGTTCCAGAGACTGCGCCTCATCGACGATGACGAAGGCGTCGTGCAGCGATCGCCCCCGGATGTGGGTCAGCGGCAGCACCTCGAGCAGGCCTCGGGCGATGACTTCTTCCACGACGTTGCCCGAGACGATCGAACCGAGCGTGTCGAAGACGGCCTGACCCCAGGGGTTCATCTTCTCCTGCGCATCGCCGGGAAGGTACCCGAGCTCCTGCCCGCCCACGGCGAACAACGGGCGGAACACCACGATCCGCTTCTGCTGCTGACGCTCGAGCACCGCCTCCAGTCCGGCGCAGAGCGCCAGTGCCGACTTGCCGGTGCCGGCACGGCCGCCGAGCGACACGATGCCCACCTCCGGGTCCAGCAGCAGATCGATCGCGATGCGCTGCTCTGCCGAACGCCCATGAAGCCCGAACACCTCGCGGTCGCCGCGTACGAGGCGGTACCCGCCGTCGCCGGTGACCCGCCCGAGAGCCGATCCCCGCTCGGAGTGGATGATCAGTCCGGTGTTCACCGGCAGGCCGGTGACGGTGTCGGCGGCGGCGACCTCGCTCTCGTAGAGGTCGCTGATCTCATCCCCCGAAACATCGATGCTGGCCACGCCCGTCCACCCGGAGTCCACCGCCTGCTCGGCGAGGTACTCCTCCGCAGGGATGCCGAGCGAGGCGGCCTTGACCCGCATGGGGAGGTCCTTGGACACCACCGTCACCTCCTGGCCGTTCTGCGCGAGGTGCATCGCAACAGCGAGGATGCGGGTGTCGTTGTCGCCCAGCCGCAGGCCCGCGGGAAGCACGCCGGGGTCGGTGTTGGCGAGTTCTACGCGCAGCGTCCCCCCGGTGCCGACGGCGACGGGGAAGTCCAGCCGCCCGTGCTCGATCCGCAGCTCGTCGAGATGCCGCAGCGCCTGACGCGCGAAGTATCCCAGCTCCGGGTCGTGGCGTTTGCCCTCCAGCTCGGTGATGACCGTGACGGGAATCACGACCGAGTGCTCCGCAAAACGGAAGAACGCCCGCGGATCGCTGAGCAGCACCGACGTGTCGAGCACATAGGTGCGAAGATCCTGGTCCGCGGTGACGTCGTTCTCGATCCGGCCCTGCTGCGCGTGTGGTGCTCGTGTGGTCACAACCCACTCCCGACCCGGGTGCTCACCCGGCAGTCACGAGTCGACCGAGGGGTCACGGGTCGCGATCTCCGGCCGACCCGAACGGGCACCTTGCCCGCTGGCATCACGGTACGTCCGGGCTACCGACCCCGCGCTGTCCGACACGCCCGCGATGTGTGACCGTCAGGTGACATCTGCGTTTCAGCGCATGCGGGTGCCTGCGAACTCGGCCAGCGCGCCTTCGAGCAGTCGAAGCGAGTCTTCGCCGGTCCCGGCGTGCGCGGCCATGCGCACGAAGCCCGACCGCAGCGAGGCCGCGACGCCGTGATTGGCCAGCGCTGCCGCCAGGGGTGCCGTGTCGCCGGCCTCGGGCGCCAGCGACACGATGCCCGCATGGCGATAGGCCTCGCGGGGTGTCACCACCGTCAAGCCGAACCGCTCGGCGACAGCAGCGATCTCGCGGGCGCGCTGGCGCACCAGGTCGGCGACCTCGGACACACCGGCATCTCGGATATCGCGGACCGCCGTCGCGAGCCGGGCCGTCGCGAGGTGGTCGGGCTCGGTGACCGTGTACGCCTGCGCGCCGGGCACCGGCGAGGGAACCGGGAACGCGCCCACCGCGCCGCCCATGCCGGCGAAGCCCGAGAGCACGGGGGTGAGGCGCTCGAGCGCCCGGTCCGAGAAAGAGGCGAAGCCCGTCCCGCGCCCGGCGCGGAGCCACTTGTACCCGTTGCCGCATACGACGTCTGCGACGTCCCACTGCTCATCGACCACGCCGAACGCCTGGATGGCGTCGACGATGAGGAGGCGATCGCCGATGACGTCGCGGAGCCCTGCCAGATCTGCCCGGTAGCCGGTGCGGTAGTCCACGGCGCTGACAGCCAGCGCGGTGACGTCGTCCGTGAGCGCCGCGCGCACGGCATCCGGGGTCACCAGGGTGTCCGGGGTCTCGAGCCAGCGCGGGGTCGCTCCCCCGAGCGCCGCGGCGCGCTCGGCAGCGACGCTGAGGCTCGGAAACTCGTGGCGGGAGACGACCACGGCGCCGGTGAGCCCGAACAGGGCCTGCATCAGTCCGTGCGTCGTCGAGGGCTGCAGGGTCACGTGGTCGGCCGTGGTGGCGAGAAGCTCGGCCAGCAGTTCGCGCGCCTCGTCGGCGCGACCGGCGACGAGGTCGATTCCGCTCGTGCGCCCCGAGCCCAGAAGCTCCGCGTCGGCGTGCGCTTCGGCGCGCACGGACGGGGACAGCGGGCCGAACTTCGCCCAGTCGAGGTATCCCGGCTCCGCATCGAAGGTATCCAGATAGGACTGCAACCCGGTCACGGTTCCATTCTCTCACGGCGACCGCGACGGGTCAGGCTAGCCTCCGAAGCGTCGGTCCCGCGTTGCGTAGTCGCGGATGGCGCGCAGAAAGTCGACTTCGCGCAGGTCCGGCCCGAGCGCCTCGACGAAGTAGAACTCGCTGTGGGCGGACTGCCACAAGAGGAAGTCGCTCAGTCGCTGCTCGCCCGACGTGCGGATCACGAGGTCGGGATCGGGCTGCCCGCCGGTGTACAGGTGCTCGCCGATCTGCTCGGGGGTGAGGCTCGCCGCGAGCTCTTCCAGCGAGCCGCCCTGCTCATCGTGCTTGGAGATGATGCGGCGCACCGCGTCCACGATCTCGGAGCGACCCCCGTAGCCCACCGCGAGGTTCACGTGCAGGCCGGTGTTGTCCCGGGTGCGCGCCTCGACATCTGCCAGGACGCGGGCGAGCTCCGGCGGCAGCAGATCGATGCGCCCCACCGGGCGCACCCGCCAGCCCGGTTCGTGCGAGAGCTCCTCGGCCAGCTCCGCGATGATCTCGATGAGATCTGCGAGCTCCTGGGAGTCGCGCTTCTGCAGGTTGTCTGTGGACAGCAGGTACAGCGAGACGACGGGGATGCCGAGGTCGTCGCACCAACGCAGGAACTCCTGCATCTTGGCTGCGCCCGCCCGGTGCCCCTGCGCTGCCGACGCGTAGCCCAGCTGCCGCGCCCAGCGGCGGTTGCCGTCGATCATCATGGCGACGTGATGCGGCACGGTCGCTCCCGCCAGCTGTCGGCGCAGACGCGCGATGTACAGCCGATAGAGCAGGCCGCGCCCCTGGTTCGTCCCGCCGGTCGTCACGGTCATACGCTAGCGCGCCCGGCGGGATGGATCATGTGCGGCCCCCGGCATGCAGCCGCGCGTAGGGTGGGAGTCGTGTCGAGACGTACCGAATCCGAGGGCGCTGACATGCCCGAGCTGCCCCTCATCGACGCTGCTGCCGTCAGCGGCCACGTCGAGCTGAAGCCGACCTGGCGCGGCTGGCTGCACGCCGCCACCTTCCCCGTGGCCATCGTCGCGGGGATCGTGCTCATCTCGGTGGCGCAGGGCGCTCCGGCCAAGTGGGCCTCAGCGGTCTTCATGGCCACCTCGCTGCTGCTGTTCGGCAACTCCGCGCTGTACCACCGGTTCAACTGGAAGCCGCGCACGCTCGCGGTGCTCAAGCGCATCGACCACGCGAACATCCTGCTGCTGATCGCCGGGACCTACACCCCCATCGCCGTGCTCGCGCTTCCGACGCCGAAGACCGTGCTGTTGCTGTCCCTGGTGTGGGGCGGCGCGCTGCTCGGCATCCTCTTCCGCGTCTTCTGGATCGACGCACCCCGCTGGCTCTACGTGGCCCTGTACCTCGTACTCGGATGGGCCGCGGTGATGTACCTGGGCGACCTTCTCGCCGCCAATGTGGCCATGATGGTGCTGGTCGTCGTCGGCGGACTGCTCTACACCGCCGGCGCGATCGTCTACGGCATGAAGAAGCCGAACCCGTGGCCCGGCCACTTCGGCTTCCACGAGATCTTCCACGCCTGCACAGTGCTGGCATTCCTCTGCCACTGGACGGCGTGCCTGCTCATCGCACTGCATCCGGCCTTCCACCGCGGCTGATCAGCGCGTGGGCGGAGTACCCGTGCTGTCGTCGCGGTCGGAACGCTGCTCCTCGGCGTCGAGCTCCTCGCGGATCTCGGAGCGATACCGGCCGCGGCGGACGCGCCGCAGCATGTCCCAGACGAGCACGATCACCGCGAGGGCGATGAAGGCGATCGCGGCGAACCCCCAGGGTCCGGGGGTCACGAGATCCGGATCGACGGTCGATTCGGGGGTCGGCACAGACGCCGCCATCAGCGTGAGGGCGTCGATCACAGACAGCATGGAGAACCTCGTTCCGCGCCGGAGCGCCTAACCTTGATTCAAGCCTAATCTCCCGGAGACCCACCCATGACGACGCAGCAGTTCCTCGACGAGCGCTACGGCCGGCGCACCTCACGCCGCCGCACCCGCGCGTGGTGGATCATCGTCGCGGCCGTCGCCGTGAGCGCCACCGTCGCGCTGGGCTGGAGCACGGTGGCCACCAGCATGTCGTCCGTCGATGTGGATGCCACGGCGTACTCCGTCGTCGACGAGCACACCGTGACCGTCACCTTCCAGGTCGTGGCACCCGTCGACGGAACCGTCGCGTGCGCCCTGGAGGCCCAGGACGAAGAGCACGGCGTGGTGGGCTGGCGCGTCGTGGAGATGCCCCTCGAGGCCGGCCGCATCCAGGTGTTCACCGAGAAGATCCCGACCACCGCCGAGGCCACGACAGGTTTGGTGAACTCCTGCTGGTTCGCGTAGTCTGCTGTGAACGCATCGCGCCCCGGCTGTCGCCGGGGCGTTTGGCTTAGGCCCGAGCGCCACCACCGCCCCACGAAGGAGACCGCCGTGTCCACCGACGCCCCCGAGACGTTCCTCACGCAGGATGCCTACGACCGTCTCGTCGCCGAACTCGAGCACCTGTCGACCACCGGGCGCGAGGAGATCGCGAAGCGCATCGAATCCGCGCGCGAAGAAGGCGATCTGAAGGAGAACGGCGGCTACCACGCTGCCAAGGACGAGCAGGGCAAGCAGGAGGCGCGCATCCGCACGCTGCAGCACCTTCTGAAGAACGCCAAGGTCGGCACCGCCCCGCAGTCCACCGGGGTCGTCGAGCCCGGCACCGTCATCACCGCCGTTGTCGCCGGGGGCGAAGAAGTGTTCCTCCTGGGCAACCGCGAGATCGCCGCCAACTCCGAGCTGGATGTCTACAGCGAGGCGTCGCCGCTCGGCTCCGCCATCCTGGGACTGAAGGAGGGCGACTCCACGTCGTACACCGCCCCCAACGGCCGCCAGATCAGCGTCGAGGTCGTCAAGGTGGAGACCTACACCGGGCAGTGAGCCGC
>NZ_JANJFJ010000181.1:0-8920 GCF_024626565.1 Microbacterium sp. zg.Y909 | reverse complement strand
GTGATGTCGGGACCGACGGCGAGGGCGAGGTTGGTCGGCAGCGTCCACGGGGTCGTGGTCCACGCGAGCGCCCGCACGGCCGTCAGTCCGAGCGACTCGGCCTTCACGCCGACGAGCGGGAAGGTGACGGTGACCGACGGATCCTGGCGCATCTTGTAGACGTCGTCGTCCATGCGCAGCTCGTGATTGGACAGCGGGGTCTCGTCGCGCCAGCAGTACGGCAGCACGCGGTGGCCCTCATAGGCGAGGTCCTTGTCGTAGAGCTGCTTGAACGCCCACAGCACCGATTCCATGAAGCTGGTGTCGAGGGTCTTGTACCCGCGATCGAAGTCGACCCAGCGGGCCTGGCGGGTGACGTAGTCCTCCCACTCGCGCGTGTACTCCAGCACCGACGAGCGCGCCTTGTCGTTGAACGCGGCGAGCCCCATCTGCTCGATCTGGCTCTTCTCGGTGATGCCCAGCTGCTTCATCGCCTCGAGCTCGGCCGGGAGGCCGTGGGTGTCCCAGCCGAAGACGCGGTCGACCTTCTTGCCGCGCATGGTCTGGAAGCGCGGGAAGAGGTCCTTGGCGTACCCGGTGAGCAGGTGACCGTAGTGCGGCAGGCCGTTGGCGAACGGCGGGCCGTCGTAGAACACCCACTCGGGGGCGCCCTCGCGCTGGGCGATCGAGGCCTGGAAGGTGTCGTCCTTGCGCCAGAACTCCAGGACGTCCTTCTCGATGTCAGGGAAGCGCGGGTTGGGCACGACGCCGGCGGCGGGGCCGAACGAGGCGCCGGGCGTCGACGGCGTACCGCTCGCGGCGCTCGGTGAACTCATCGAGGGGCGGGGATAGGTCATGTCACTCCAGCAGGTTGCGATTGCGTCCTGCGAGGACGACCCGTAGGCCGCGGTACCACCCCGCGTGATCCCGGCTGACGCCGTGGACCCTCTCTCACTGCGGCTGTGACGGGCCTGCCCCGCTCGGTTCTACTGACGGCTTCCCGCGTTCTTCCGAGAGCTCCCCGGTGATGGCCGGATCGATGCTGGTCGTCCGATTCTACGCGTCCGTAGGCTGGAGTGCATGCCGCCCCGCGAGAACCGCCCCCGTCCGCCCCGCCAGGCGCTCCCCGATCTGCCGCCCCGACTGTCGGCGGGGACGACGCTCGGCCGCCGCAGCGACGTGTCGCAGACGAGGATCGAGGGCCTCGCCGGCGACGTGGATGCCGCTCACGCGCGGCTGGTGGAGTGTGTGCTCGGAGCGAGCGCGGTGGATCGGCTGGACCTCACCGGGGCGACGCTGATCGACGTCGCGATCGAGGAGCTGCGAGCCACCACGGTCGCCGCCATCAGCGGCACGTGGCGCTCGGTGGCGATCACCGGCGGCCGCATCGGCACCCTCGACCTCTCCCGCGCGCAGATGGATGCCGTCGAGGTGCGCGGTGCCCGTATCGATTACCTCGCGCTCGGCCAGGCCGTCGTGGCGGACCTGCTGATCGCGGACTGCGTGATCGGTTCGCTGGATCTGCCGGGCGCGACGCTGGAGCGGGTGCGGTTCGAAGAAAGCCGGGCCGACGACGTGGACACCCGCGAGATGCGGGCAACGGACCTCGACCTGCGGGGACTGCAGGCGCTGGGGTACACCGATCCGGCGGCGCTTCGAGGCGCCACCCTCGCGCCGCACCAGGCATCCGCCTTGGCGGAGTCGTTCGCGGCGGCGCTCGGCGTGCAGGTGCGCGACTGAGCCAGCCCGGTCACCGTCCGGCGGCGAGCAGCTCTCGTGTGAACGGATGCAGCGGCGACGCGAAGACGTCGGCAACCCGTCCCTGCTCGACGACCGCGCCATCCTGCATCACCAGCACGTCGTCGGCGACGGCGGCGACCACGTCGAGGTCGTGCGAGACGAAGACCATCGTGAGGTCGCGGTCGGCGCGCAGCCGGCGAAGCAGCGCCAGCACGCGCTCCCGCACGGTGGGATCCAGCGCCGAGACCGGCTCGTCGAGCACGAGCACCTCGGGGTCCACCGCCAGCGCCCGAGCGATCGCGGCACGCTGACGCTGCCCGCCCGACAGCTGCGCGGGCAGGCGTCGCGCGAGGGCGGCATCCAGCCCCACCTCAGTCAGCAGCTCCGCGGCCCGGGCGGAGCGGCCTGACCGTGGCATCCCGCCTGCGGCGAGCGCCTCGCGCACCGAACGGCCGATCGTCCATCGGGGGTCGAACGCGCCCAGCGGGTTCTGGTGCACGAGCTGCACCCGGCGGCGCAGAGCCTGCTCGTCGCGCCGGGACCACTGCGCGCCGCCGATGCTGACCGAGCCCGCGTCAGGTCGCTCTATGCCGACGATCATCCGCGCCAGCGTGGTCTTACCCGAACCCGACTCCCCCACCACCCCCAGCGTGCGCCCTCGCGGGAGGTCGAAGGACACCTCCCGCACCGCGGGGCGATCGAACGCCTTCGACAGCCCTCGCACGGAGACGAGCGGCTCTTCACCAGGGGCGTCCGGCTGCGCGGCCGGCGGTTCGTGGTGAGACGCGGCGACGAGCTCGCGGGTGTGAGGGTGCTGCGGCGCATCGAACACCTGGGCGACGGTGCCCTGCTCCACGAATCTGCCGCCCTGCATCACCGCGACGCGATCGGCAACCCGGCGCACCGCGGCGAAGTCGTGGCTGACGAAGACGACGGCCGTGCCGCGGTCGGCGATCGAGCGCAGCACGTCAAGCACGCGGGCCTGCACCGTCGCGTCGAGCGCCGTCGTGGGTTCGTCGGCGACGAGTACGGCCGGCTCCCCCGCCAGCGCTGAGGCGATCAGCGCGCGCTGACGCAGGCCCCCGGACAGCTGGTGCGGGTACTGCCGCACCCGTCGGGCGGCATCAGGCATGGCGACGTCGGTGAGAAGCTCCTCGACCCGGGCATCACGGGCGGCGCGTGACATCCGCGGCTCGTGGATGCGCAGGGGCTCGGCCACCTCCGCGCCGACGCGCCGGAGCGGGTCCAGGGAGACGAGGGCGTCTTGCGAGACCAGCGCGACCCGCGACCCGCGCAGTCGGCGCCAGCCCCGCTCGTCGAGCCGCAGCGCATCGACGCCGTCGACGGTGAGCTCGTCGGCCGACATGCGCGCGCCGTCGGGAACGAGACCCAGCAGCGCACGCGCGGTCAGCGACTTGCCGGCGCCGGACTCCCCCACGATCGCCAGGCACTCACCGGGGGCGACGGTGAGCGATACTCCGGCGACGGGAGTGGCGCGCCCGATCGAGATCTGCAGCCCCGACACCTGCAGCGCGATCATGACGGCCGCCCCTCGGCGCGAGAGCGCAGCGTGCGGCCGACGACGGTGGCGGCGATGACGGTGAGCGTGATCGCCGCGCCGGGGAACACCGACACCCACCATGCCTGCCCGATGACGTTGCGACCGCCCGAGAGCATCAGCCCCCATTCCGGCGTGGGCTCGCTGGGGCCGAGCCCCAGAAAGCCCAGGCCGGCGGCGGCGAGGATGCTGGAGCCGATGCCGATCGTCGCGAGCAGGCTGAGCGACCCGATGACGCCCGGTGCGACGTGGCGGACGAAGGCGAGCGGCGGGCGGACGCCCAGGATGCGGGCGGCCTCCACATGCTCGGCCGTGCGCAGCGTGCGAGTCTGCGCGCGCGCCAGCCGTACGTACACCGGCACCGCGGCGATGGTGACGGCGAGCGCCACGTTGGTCGGCCCGGGGCCGAGCACGGCGACCACCACGAGCGCGATGAGGAACTCGGGGAACGCCAGCAGGATGTCGGTGGCGCGCATCGCGACGGCATCCACCACCCGGGGGGCGACGCCCGAGAGCGAGCCGACCACGAGCCCGACACCGAAGGCGAGCGCGGTGGCGAGCAGGCCGATGCCGACGGACCGTGCCGCGCCGTGCACCACCCGGGAGTAGACGTCGCGTCCGCTCTGATCGGTGCCGAACGGATGCTCCGCCGAGGGCGGGAGGAGGGCCTGACGCACGTCGGTCTGCAGCGGATCAAGCGAGGTGAACAGCTGCGGCGCGAACGCGGCCGCGGCCACGACCGCCAGCACGGCGACGGCTCCGGTGAGGAGCACCCGCTGCGCCGGCCTCACGCCGGCACCCCCGTACGCGGCGCCGCCGGCGACGGCAGGCGGCGCAGGCGCGGATCGATCAGCGGGTAGACCAGCTCCACGATGGTGTTGACGACGACGAACACCAGCGCGCTCAGCAGGATGATGCCGGTGATCACCGGCAGATCGCGATCGGCGATCGCGGCGAGGGTCACCCGGCCGAGGCCCGGGCGGGCGAAGACGGTCTCCACCAGCACGGCTCCGCCCAGCAGCGACCCGACGAGGTACGCGGCCAGCGTGAGGGCGCCTGTCGCTCCGTGACGGAGGGTGTGGTGCAGCGTCAGCCGGGTCGGGCTGGCGCCCCGTGCGCGCACCGTCGTGGCGAACGGCTGGCGTTCGGCGGCTTCGATGCCGTCACGCAGTACCTGTCCGAGAAGCGCCGCCACCGGGAGCGCGAGCGTGATCGCGGGCAGCACCAGCGTCGCGGGGTTGCGCGACCCCGACACCGGGAACCAGCCGAGCCCGAACGCGAACACGCTCAGCAGCACGAGCCCGATCCAGAACACCGGCGACGAAAGCACCACCAGTTCGACGCCCGCGGTCAGGGTGCGCGCCACACGCCCCCGGGCGAGCAGGGCGACGGCGAACGCCACGGCGACGGCGATGAGCAGGGCGAGGGCGGTCAGCTGCAGCGTGGCGCCGAGCTGACGGCCGATGACCTCGGCAACCGGCATGCGCAGCTGGTACGACTCCCCCAGGTCCCCCCGCAGCAGCTGGCCCAGGTACGCGATGTACTGCTCCAGCGGTGGGCGGTCAAGCCCGAGCTCGGCGCGGATGCCGTCCTTCACGGCGGCGCTCACCTGCGCCTGCGGGCCGAGCATCACGTCCACGGGGTCGCCGGGGATCACCCGGAACGCCAGGAACGCCACGGTGGCAGCGCCCCACAGCACGATGACGACGGATGCCGCGATGCCGGCGGCGCGCAGGGCGATGCCCCGGGCGCGCTGCGCCACTGGCGTCATGGTGACCTCCGCGCCCCGAGGGCGCTCGTTCACCCGACGGTCACGTCGTAGAAGAGGGGGCGTCCGTACAGATCGTAGGACAGTCCCTCCACCCGCTCTCCGACGGCTGTGATGAACGCGGGGTTGTACAGCGGCACGATGGCAACGTGCTCGGCGTTCCACTGCTGCACCTCGCGGTACAGCACCGCGCGCTCGGCGGCATCCGTCCTCGTCACGGCATCCTCGAGCATCAGATCCATCGCCGGGTCGTTCACCTGCGAGGCGTTCTGGAATCCCTCGCTGTGCAGGTGGCTGCGCAGCAGATCGGGGTCGACGCCCGAGAAGCCCCAATCGGTGAGGTCGAAGGTCTTGGGACCGTACTGCTCGTTGTAGGCGCCGGGTTCGAGCACCTCGCGCACGATCTCGAAGCCCACCGCCTTGAGGTCGGACTGGATCGCATTGGCCAGCGCCGCGCGGTCGTCGGGCACCGGGGTCCAGGCGATCCAGCGGGCCGACAGGCGCTCGCCGGCCTTGGTGCGGTAGCCGTCGGCGTCGCGTTCGGTCCAGCCGGCCTCGTCGAGCAGCGCGTTCGCGGCGGCCGGGTCGAAGGGCCAGGTGCCCTCCAGAGTCTCGTCGTAGCCGGGAGTCGTCGAGCCGAGGATGCTCCAGGCGCGCGGGAACTGGCCGGAGTAGATCTCCTCGACCGCGGTGTCGATGTCGATCGCGCGACTGAGCGCCTGACGCACGCGCTGGTCGGCGAACACGCCGTACGCCTCGTTGAGGTAGAGCGAGTACGGCAGGCCCGGGTACTCGAGCGAGTCGACGGTGAGCGGGTCGCCGAGATCGGCGGCGAGGTTCGGCGGCAGCTGACTGGCAAGGTCGGCCTCACCGCTTTCGACGACCCCGATGCGGACCGCGGCCTCGGGGAGGATGCTCACCCGCAGTGTCTCGAACGACGGGGCGCCCTGGCCGTCGGGGCCCCAGGCGTAGTCGTCGTTGCGGGTGTACACGATCTCCTGGTCGGGCGTGTAGTCGGTCAGCTCGAACGGGCCGGTGCCGACGGTGACGCCGGGCCCGCCGGCCTTGAGGCGATCGGCGGACTCTTCGAGGACGGCGGGTGAGTAGAAGCCGAGCTGAGCGGTGCTGGCCGCCTGCAGGAAGGGCGCGTAGGCCTGGGTGAAGTCCACGCGCACGGTGTGGTCGTCGACCACGTCGGTGCCGGCGTAGAACTCGGCGCCCATCATGCTGGCCGCCTGAGCGGATGCCGTCTCGGGGTCGACGATGCGGTCGAAGTTCGCCTTCACCGCGGCGGCGTCGAACGGCTCGCCGTCGTGGAACGTGACGTCGTCGCGCAGCTCGAACGTGTAGCTGGTGCCGTCGTCGGAGACCTCCCACGACTCGGCGAGCCACGGCGAGAACGTGCCGTCGGCCTCCTGGAACACCAGGGAGTCCAGCACGGCGCGCTGCACGAGCGACGAGACGTCGAGCTGGCTGGTCTGCGGGTCCATGTGCCCGGCGGAGAGGTTCGCCCCCTCGATGGCCCACACGACCTCGCCGCCGTCGTCGGCGGTGTCACCGCCCGCTCCCGCGCAGGAGCTCAGGACGAGCGCGGTCGCCATCGCGACGGCGGAGACGGACAGGGTGCGGCGAAGCGAAGGCATGCGGGACCTCGGGGGTGTCAGGGGTGAGCCGTTCCACGCTACCCCGTTTTTGGACGGGGTGGATCAATTGGCCGGGCCTGGGCGGGGCAGGTCAGGGCGGGGCGGGGCGCCGCGCGGCCGACGTGAGGGGATCTGCCCGGATGAGGGCCGAACTCGGCATCCGTCCCTCATTCGGGCAGATCCCCTCATTCCGGCACCTCCCTCGCGCGGGTACCGCGCTCACGCCGGGACCGCCCTCACGGCGGCATCGCCCTGGCGCGCGGGCACCGTGCCATCAGCGCGCCCGGTGCAGCCCCTGCCCCACGGCCCGCTGGATGAGGTCCTGCACGCGTGGCCAGTTCTCGACGACGTCCACGTAGTCCACGCGGATCACGTGGTACCCGAGCAGCATGAGCGCGGCGTCGTGCCGGATGTCGGATCGCCGCTGCGCGCCGACATGGTGCGCGCCGTCGATCTGCAGCACCAGGCGCTCGCCGATCAGGAAGTCGACGCGATGGCCCGCGATCCATGCCTGCGGCACGATCGGCAGCCGCATCCATCGCAGCCGCGGCGGCACGAAGCTCTCGAGGCCGGAATCGGCGAACGGGCTCGCGGCGGCCAGGATACGTCGCGCGGTCGCCGTCAGCGGGAGCCGCGCCATCGCATCGCGCTCGACAAGCCGGCGACGCAGCGCCGATTCCCAGATGGCGAGCGCGTGCTCGAAGGATCGACACTCCGCCACCAGACCGAGGACGTTCTCGATGGGGTCGACGAGGGCATCCGGATGCCGCGGGATGAGCGGCCGACCCCAGTGAATCCGGGTGCCGGCGTCGTGGATTCCGCCGGCGTGAGGCTTGGCAGCCACGTGCGCCTCGGTCTCAGCGAGAACCCACAGGCCCAGCCGCCGAGCCTGGGTCACGCACGTGAGCACGACGCCCTCGCGCGCGGCGGCGACGAGGTACGGGTCGGCATCCGGCGCGGCCACCCACAGCCGGCGCACCCGCGCGAGCTCGCCCCGGGCGACAGCCTGCGCGATCCGGTGCTTGCTGACACCCGTCGCGCGCAGCGATGTGCACCGCGCTACGCCGCCGGCCGCCCTCACCTGTGCTGACAGATCCATGCACCGAGTGTGCCGATGTCGCCTCTCGCTGCGAGACGCGCCGGCGCGGACGGGGAGAAGAGGGACGACGACAGCGCCTGGGGAGGAGCCGACGCTGATCCCGGGGCCGACCCGGTGCCCTGCTCCGGGGTCACGCGCGGCCCGGATAAGGCGATCTGCCCGGCTGAGCGCTGGAAGCGGCATCCGACCCTCATTCCGGCAGATCCCCTCGTTGCGGCGGCACGCCGCGCACGCCGCGCACGGCCCGCGCGGCCCGCGCGGCTCGCGCGGCAGGCGCACGCGCGGCATCGCCCACGGCCCGGCGCACCCCGCACCCGCGACACGGTCACAGCGCGGCCCCGGTAAACTGTGCGGACGGTCCACACTCAGGCACGCTCACACAGTGCCGCACATATCGCTCGAGGAGACACCTATGTCGCAGATCCCTGACAAGCCCGCGCTGGAAGGCCTCGAGCAGAAGTGGGATGCCGCCTGGAGCGAGCAGGGCACCTACCTGTTCGACCGTGACGCCGCGAAGGCCAAGGGCCGCGCCGGCGTGTACTCGGTGGACACTCCCCCGCCCACGGCATCCGGAAGCCTGCACATCGGGCACGTGTTCTCGTTCACCCACACCGACGTGAAGGTGCGCTACGAGCGCATGCGCGGCAAGACGGTGTTCTACCCCATGGGCTGGGACGACAACGGCCTGCCCACCGAGCGGCGCGTGCAGAACTACTACGGCGTCCGCTGCGACCCGTCGCTCCCCTACACCCCCGACTTCACCCCTCCGTTCGAGGGCGGCGACAACAAGAGCAGCAAGGCCGCCGACCAGGTGCCCATCAGTCGCCGCAACTTCATCGAGCTGTGCGAGCGTCTCACCGTCGAGGACGAGAAGCACTTCGAGGCGCTGTTCCGCCAGCTCGGTCTCAGCGTGGACTGGACCCAGACCTACCGCACCATCTCGGACGAGACGGTGCGCACCAGCCAGCTGGCGTTCCTGCGCAACGTCGAGCGCGGCGAGGCCTACCAGGCGATGGCCCCGACCCTGTGGGACATCGACTTCCGCTCCGCGATCGCCCAGGCCGAGCTCGAAGACCGCGACCAGCCTGCCGCCTACCACCGGGTCGCCTTCCACCTCACCGACGGCACCGGCG
>NZ_JANJFJ010000021.1:0-7020 GCF_024626565.1 Microbacterium sp. zg.Y909 | reverse complement strand
TCGACGACGCTCTCGGGCGCGGTCATCGCGGGTCTCGGCGCCTGGCTCATCGCGCGAGGGCTGGCCGCCACCGGTGCGCTGGGCAGGTTCGCGGCAGGCCGCGAGGTCTCCCGGCGCGTCTGACGTGCCGGCATCCGCTGCCTCCCCACCCGCCGCCGTCGAGGCCCGCGGGTGGGGCTGGCGCTATGCGACGCGTGAGGCCTGGGCGGTGCGCGACGTGTCGCTGCGCATCGAGCCGGGCCAGCGCGTGCTGCTTCTCGGAGCGTCGGGATCGGGCAAGTCGACCCTGCTGCAGGGCATCGCCGGCGTGCTGGGCGGGGCCGACGAGGGCGAGCAGGAGGGTGCGCTGTTCGTCGGCGGCGAGCCGGCAACGGCGACACGCGGCACCGCAGGACTCGTGCTGCAGGATCCCGACAGCCAGACGATCCTCGCGCGCGTGGGCGACGACGTCGCCTTCGGCTGCGAGAACCTCGGCGTGCCACGGCGGGAGATCTGGCAGCGGGTGGACGCGGCGCTGGACGCGGTCGGCCTCGACGTGCCGCTGGACCGGTCGACCTCTGCGCTGTCGGGCGGGCAGAAGCAGCGCCTCGCGCTCGCCGGTGTCATCGCGATGCGTCCGGGGGTCCTGCTGCTGGACGAGCCGACCGCGAACCTCGACCCGGCAGGCGTCGCCGAGGTGCGCGACGCCGTGGGCCGGGTCCTGGATGCCACCGGCGCCACACTGATCGTCATCGAGCACCGGGTGGACGTGTGGCTGCCGCTGGTGGACCGCGTCGTCGTGCTTGCGCCGGGGGGCGGTGTGCTCGCAGATGGGTCCCCGCGCGCCGTGCTGGGTTCGGGGGAGCACACCCCCCGCGAAGCCGACCTGCCGCGGCAGCTCGCTGCGGCAGGGGTGTGGGTTCCCGGCATCGCCCCGCGGGTGCCGCCGCCGCCCGCCGGGGCGCCCGGCGAGGCGCTGCTGAGCGCGCGCGGACTCGTGGTGGCGCGCACCCCGGGGGTTCCGGTCGCCGGCCCGCTGGACCTCGAGGTGCAGGCGGGGGAGGTGCTGGGCGTCGTCGGGCCGAACGGCGCCGGCAAGTCCACCCTCGGACTCACCCTCGCGGGGTTGGCGCGGTCCGAGGCGGGGCGGGTCGTGGCATCCGACGCGCTCGCCGCGGGGGTTGCGGCGCGCCGACGTCGGGCCGATGCCGGAACCGACCCGGCCGGCTGGTCGTCGCGCAGCCTGCTGACGCGCATCGGCACGGTCTTTCAGGATCCCGAGCACCAGCTGCTGGCGCGCACCGTGCGCGAGGAGCTGGCCGTCGGGCCGCGTGCGCTCGGCCTGCCCGAGGCCGAGGTGGCGGCGCGGGTGGACGACTTGCTCGAGCGGCTGCGGCTCGCGCGTCTGGCCGAGGCCAATCCCTACACGCTCTCCGGCGGCGAGAAGCGCCGGCTCACGGTCGCCGCGACGCTCGCGACGCGCCCCCGCGTGATGGTGCTGGACGAACCGACCTTCGGTCAGGATGCCACCACGTGGGCCGAGCTCGTGGCGATCATCGCGGGGCTCCGCGACGGCATCGACGAGCGAGGTCCGCTCGCGATCGTCGCGATCACCCACGACGAGGCCGTGCTCGCAGCCCTGCATGCCCGCCGCTTCGAGGTGGGCCGGTGAGTCCCCGGGTCGGCAGCGGTCCGGTCGCCGCGCGCAACGCGGTCGCCAAGCTCGGCGCCGCGCTGCTCATCGCCCTGCCGCTCGTCGTGACGATCGATCCGGTGTCGGCGCTTGTCGCCCTGCTGCTGGAGATCCCGTTGCTGCTGGCGGCGGGGCTCAGCGCCCGGCAGTTCTGGCTGCGGACGCTGCCGCTGTGGATCGCCGCTCCCACCTCCGCCGTCACCATCGCGCTCTACGGCGCGACGAGCGGCGATGTCTACGTCGAGTGGCTCTTCGTCCGGGTGAGCGAGGGGTCGCTGCTGCTGGCGGCGGCGACCTTCTTGCGCGTGCTTGCGATCGGCCTGCCCGCGGTGGTGCTGTTCGTCACGGTGGACCCCACCGACCTCGCCGACGGGCTGGCGCAGATCGTGCGGCTGCCGGCCCGCTTCGTGCTCGGGGCGCTCGCCGGCATGCGGATGCTGGGGCTGCTCGTGGATGACTGGCGGGCGCTGTCGCTCGCGCGGCGGGCGCGCGGCGTCGCCGACACCGGGCGACTGCGGCGGGCGGTGGGCACAGCGTTCGCGCTGTTCGTGCTCGCGATCCGGCGGGGGTCGTCGCTCGCGACCGCGATGGAGGCCCGCGCCTTCGGCGCCCCGGGCGCGCGCACCTGGGCGCGGGAGTCCCGGCTGACCGTCGCCGACGGCATCCTGCTGCTCTCCGGCGCCACGATCTCGGCCGTCGCGCTCGCGGTGTCGATCGCGGCGGGAGCGTTCACCCCGATCCTCGGCCGCTGACCCGCCCCGGCGCCGGGCGGGCAAGGGCGGGGCTCGGCGGGAAAGGGTGGGACGGGCGCGACATCCGGCCAGTGTGCACCCTGGAGGGTCTGGCACGGACACCGCACCCCGGGACCGATAGCCTGGGAGCCGCGACGCCGCGCATGGCACCGGGTCGCACTTACCGTGAGACGCAGCACCAGTTCGAAGGAGAACACATGGACATCGCCGGCGCATCCGCCCTCGTCACGGGAGGCGCGAGCGGGCTGGGACTGGCCACCGCGCGACGCCTGGCCGACGCCGGCGCGCACGTCGTCATCATCGACCTGCCCTCGTCCGCCGGCGCCGAACGCGCCGCGGAGTTCGGCGGCACGTTCGCCCCCGCCGACGTCACCGATCCGAGCGAGGTGGCCGCCGCGGTCGCCACCGCCGCGAGCATCGGGCCCCTGCGGGTGGTGGTCAACTGCGCCGGCATCGCCCCGCCCGCGAAGGTGCTGGACCGCGACGGCGCCCCGACCCCCCTCGGGGACTTCGAGCGCATCGTCCGGGTAAACCTCATCGGCACCTACAACGTGGTCGCGCAGGCATCCGCCGCCATCGCCCGCACCGAGCCGACCGCCGACGGCGACCGCGGCGTCATCGTCAACACCGCCAGCGTCGCCGCCTTCGACGGACAGATCGGCCAGCCCGCCTACGCCGCCAGCAAGGGCGGTGTGCACGCGATGACGCTCCCCATCGCGCGGGAGCTGGCGCGCTACGGCATCCGGGTCGTCACCATTGCCCCCGGCATCATGGAGACGCCCATGCTCGCGAGCCTGCCGCAGGCCGCGCAGGACTCCCTCGGCCAGCAGGTGCCCCACCCCGCACGGCTCGGCCGGCCCGACGAGTACGCGGCCCTCGTGGCGCACATCGTCGACAACGGCTACCTCAACGGCGAGACCATCCGCCTCGACGGCGCCATCCGCATGGCACCGAAATGACCGGCACTCCGACGAGAAGAGATGACATGAGCGACGCCATCCTGTTCAGCGTCCACGACGGGCTCGCCCGCATCACGCTCAACCGGCCCGAGAGCCTCAACGCCTTCGACGCCGCGCTCGCCCGCGAATGGGAGCGCGTCACGGTCGAGGCGACCTCCCGCGACGACGTCGGGGCCATTGTGCTCGACGCCGCCGGGCGGGCGTTCTGCGCCGGCGGCGACGTGCGCGCGATGGCCCAGACCATGGGGTCCGGCCAGGACATCAGCGATCTCGCCGAGGTGATCAACACCGGCATCCGCGCTCTGACGGAGTCCGCGATCCCCGTCGTCGCCGCCGCGCACGGCACCACCGCCGGCGGGGGACTGGGGATCCTGCTCACCAGCGACTACGCGATCGTGGGCGCGGACTCCCGCATCGGCAGCCTCTACGCGAACATCGGACTGACCCCCGACCTGTCGGTGTCGGCCCAGCTCGCCCAGGCGGTCGGTCAGCGCCGGGCGCTGCAGCTCGTGCTGCAGGACCGCATGCTGACGGCGGAAGAGGCCCGGGACTGGGGTCTCGTGGCGGAGGTGGTCGGCGGCGAGGATGCCGAATCGATCGCCGCGGCGGTTCGGGCGCGCGCCGAGGAGGTCGCCCGGTTCTGGTTGGCCGGCGCCTACGGCGCGTACGGGCAGGCCAAGCGGCTCATCCGCTCCCGGCCCGAGCGCACCTTCGCCCAGCAGCTCGACGAGGAGGCCCGCTCCATCGGCGCGGCCTTCGACACCCCCCAGGCGAAGGCCCGCGTGGCCGCGTTCGCCTCGGCATCCCGCAAGACCGCTTCGAAGGAGAACGCATGAGCCTCGCCGGCAAGACCATCCTGATGTCCGGCGGCAGTCGCGGCATCGGCCTCGCCATCGCCCTGCGCGCCGCGCGCGACGGGGCGAACATCGCGCTGCTGGCGAAGACCGACACCCCGCACCCGAAGCTCGAGGGGACCGTGCACACGGCCGCCGAGCAGATCCGGGCGGCGGGCGGGCAGGCGCTGCCGCTCGTGGGCGATGTGCGCAACGACGACGACATCATGGCGGCGGTGCTGAAGACCCAGGGCGAGTTCGGCGGCATCGACATCGTCGTGAACAACGCCAGCGTCATCGACCTGTCGGGCTCACTGGATCTCTCGGCGAAGAAGTACGACCTGATGCAGGACGTCAACGTCCGCGGCACGTTCATGCTGAGCCGTGCGGCCGTGCCGATGCTGAAGGATGCCGAGAACCCCCACATCCTCTCGCTGTCGCCGCCGCTGAACCTCTCGCCGCGGTGGCTGGGCGCGCACACCGGCTACACCCTCGCGAAGTACGGCATGACGATGGCCACCCTCGGGATGGCGGCCGAGTTCGCCGACGACGGCATCGCGGCGAACACGCTGTGGCCGGCGACGACGATCGCGACGGCCGCGGTGCAGTTCGCCCTGGGCGGCGACCGCATGATGAAGGTCAGCCGCACGCCGGAGATCTACGCGGATGCCGCCTACGAGGTGCTGATCCGTCCGGCCTCTGAGCGCAGCGGCCAGACGCTGATCGTCGAGGACGTGCTCGCGGAAGCGGGCGTCACCGACTTCTCCGGCTACGCCGCGACGCCGGGAACCCCCGACAGCGAGCTGTTCCCCGACATCTTCCTGTGACGGTCGCGCGGCGGCCCGCGCTGCTCCGGTGTCGCAAATGGCGGGTTCGGCGTCGCTCGACTGTGCGAATGTGACACTCGAGCGGCGCGGCGCGGCGCGGCGCGGCGCGGGGAGGGCGCGGCGCGGCGAGGGGGCGTCGGGGGCGTGGGCAGGCTCAGCCTGCGACGAGGCCGTGGCGCACGAACGCGCGGTGCACGCCGTCGTGGTGGATGCTCGTGGTCACCTCGTCGGCGCGCGCCTTGAGCGCCTGCTCGGCGTTTCCCATCGCGATGCCGACGCCGCACACCTCGAACATCTCCACGTCGTTCCAGCTGTCCCCGATGCCGATCGAGTCGGCCGCGTCGATGCCGAGCCGCTCGAGCACGCGCTGGATCGCGGAGCCCTTCGTCGTCCCGCTCATGCCGATCTCGCCGTTGGTTCCGCCCGGCAGCGGCATGCTGCCCGCGACGACGTGGAAGCGGTCGCCGAGGTCGCCCCGCGCGCGCTCGACGGTTCCGGCGTCGTCGCCCAGGAACACCGCCTTGGCGACGTGGTCGAGGTCGATGTCGGCCATGTCCAGGAACCGCGGGGTGCTCTGCGGAGCGGTCTGCGGCTCGTCCGCGTCGCTGTGGACGCTCAGCGACTGCTCCATGAACGCGGCGGTGGCCGCCTGCACCTCCGGGGTCGCGTACACGGCGGCATCCGTCTGCAAGAAGTAGAGGATGCCGTGGTCCTCGAAATAGCCGATCAGCCGCTCCACGGCATCGCGTGGCATGGGGTCGGCCACGATGACCTCGTCGCCGGCCGTGGCGTAGGCGCCGCCGTTGGTGATGGCGCCGTCGAAACCGATCTCCCGGACGCGGGGGTCGATGTCGCCGTCTGAACGGCCGGTGCAGAGGTACACCAGGCAGCCGGCGGCGCGGGCGGAGCGCACCGCCTCGATCGTCGAGGGGGCGATGTCCCTGCCGTGGTCGAGGATGGTGCCGTCGACGTCGAGGAAGGCGATGCGGGGGATGGTCACGGCGTGCTCCCTGGGGGGTCGGGCGCGGTCAGGTCGGAGGTCGACGCCGCGGAGGGCACGGCGCGCAGCCCCGCCTCGAGGATCGCAGTCAGGCGGGGGATGAGGTGGGGGGCGGATGCCGCGATCGCCGCCGGCTGCGGGCGGGTGATCATCCCGACTGCGAGCACGAGTTCGAGGGGGTCGAGATCGGCGCGCACGAGGCCGGCGGCGCGGGCGGCGGTGAGTACGTCGGCGACGCGGCCGAGGGTGTCGTCCTGCGCTGCGCGGACGTCGGCGGAGATCTCGGCCTCCGCGGGATGGGCGAGCGCCTCGGTGAGCGCCCCGAGGTCGAGTCCCACCAGGGCGTGGAGGAAGGCACGCCAGGCGTCGTCGGGCGTGCCAGGCAGCGCCTGGAGTGCGCGGCCGGCGGCATGGCGCATCTCGGCCAGGATCGACAGCGCCACGGCCTCGGTCAGCTCCGCGCGCGAGGCGAAGTTGCGGTAGAGCGTCGCGATGCCGACGCCGCCCGCCTCGGCGATCGCCTCGAGTGGCACCGACGCGCCTTGCGCGGCGAACAGCCGACGGGCTTCGCGCACGATCGTCTCGCGTCTCTTCAGGGCGTCGGAGCGCATGGCGGGCCTTCCGGTGTCGATCATGGGGCGTCGCACGTCGGCTCTCAGCGTATGTGGAGGAGGGATCTCCGTATAGTGGAGGCATTCCCTCCGCTTCGCCTTCGGGCAGACAGGACTCCGCATGACTTCTCCCACCGCCGACGCCGTCGCCCCGGCCACCGCAGCGCGTCGCGCGCCGTCGCCGCTCGCGAAGATGCTGGGTCTCACCGCCGGGCTCGGCGTGATCCTCGTCGTGCTGCTGATGCTGTTCGTGATGCCGTCGCTCAAGAGCGGCGCCCAGAACCTGCCGCTCGGCGGCGCCGGCGGCGGCGCGGGGGGGGGGCGGGGGGAGGTGTGGGGGGGGGGTGGGGCGGGAGGCGGCGGTGA
>NZ_JANJFJ010000020.1:0-22405 GCF_024626565.1 Microbacterium sp. zg.Y909 | reverse complement strand
GTGGTGGTGCGCCCCGCGCCCCCCCGCGGCGCCCCGCCCGCGCCCCGCGGCGCCCCCCCCCCCCCCGCGGCCGTGACCCAGGTGGAGGAAGGGCTGGCGGATGCCGCGCCCGGCGCCTATGACGTCGTGACCTACGCGTCGGATGCAGACCTGCGCGCCGCCGTCACCGCACGCGAGGTCGCCGGCGGTGTCGGCGTCGACGGGTCGGGAGTGACGGCCTACGTCGCGAGCGCCGCGTCGCCCGCGATCTCCGGTGCCGTCACCGCCGCCGCGCAGGGGCTCGGGCAGGCGGCGGGGGCCCCGGTGTCGGTCACCGACGTCGTGCCGCTGCCCGAGGCGGATCCCACCGGCATCGGCATCGGCGGGCTTGCGTTCCCGCTCGTGTTCGGCGGGATCGTGCCTGCTGTGGCCTTCCGCAAGGTGTTCGCGCGCCACCTCGGCTGGGCGGTCGCCGGCATCGCGACCTTCTCCGTCATCGGCGGGGCGATCGTCGCCGGAATCCTCGCCTTCTCGTTCGGCAGCATCGCCGCCGCGGCGTTCTGGCCGGTCGCCGGCGCGATGGCCCTCGGCATCGGCGCGTTGGCGCTCGCCCTCGCGGGGCTGCAGGAAGCCTTCGGGGGCAAGGGCTTCACGATCGGCGCCATGGTGATGATGTTCATCGGCAACCCGCTGGCCGGCATCGCGACGGGCGCCGCCTGGTTGCCCTCCGGACTCGGCCTGGCCGGGCAGCTGCTCCCGCCGGGGGCGACCGGCACGCTGGTGCGGTCGGTGGCGTACTTCGGCGGCTCGGGCGGTCTCGCCGCGGGGCTCACCCTCGCCGGGTGGGCGGCAGCCGGCATCCTGCTTCTGCTCGTCGGGGCGCGTCGTCGCGCGGCGCAGCCAGAGGCCGCGCCCTCGGCCTCGGTGGCCGTGGCCGAGCCGACCGCGGCCGTCGCCGCGGTCTGACCGCGCCGGGGACTCGCTGGCCCCCACGAGCCAGGGGTGCCGCGCCGCCGCCGTCGCCGTCGCCGTCGTCCGGCCCTCGCTCGCCTGTCGCGTTCTGTCGTTTCGCCGCGTGGGAAACCGCGATCCGCGACAGGCGAACCCCGGGCGGGCGATCGGCCGACAGGCGAACGCCGGGCGGGCGATCGGCCGCCGGGCCGGGGCGGGGCCCGGGCCTGCTCAGGCCAGCGGCTTCTGCAGGAAGACCTGGTCGCTCCCGTCGCCGGGGACCCGCTCCGACTCGGTGTAGCCCTCGCGCTCGTAAAGCCGCAGGTTCGCCTCGCTGAGCGACCCCGTGAAGAGTTCGGCCGTCCGAGCACCGGCATGCCGCCCGCGCCGCTCGACCGCCGTCAGCAGCTTCGTGCCGATGCCGCGCCCCTGCTGGTCGGGGGCGATCGCGATGCGCCCGATCAGCAGCAGTTCGCCGTCGCGTCGGGCACGCACGGCGCCCACGATGCGGGCGTCGTCGAGAGCGACGCAGCCGAGGTTGTCCACCAGCTCCGCCTGCACCTCCTCGAGGGTCTGCGTCAGCGGCGGCATGTCGGGGTCGCCGTAGATGAGTGCCTCGCTGACGAACGCCGCGCGCTGCAGGGTCAGCACCTCGCCGGCATCCTCGGGGCGGATGTCGCGGATTCTGATCGACTCGTCGCTCACCCCGTCACGGTATCCGCGCCGCCGCAGGGCGTTCCAGCCCTCCCGCGCCCCGCCGCGGTGTGGTAGCGCCACCAGCGCTCGCTCAGCGCGCCTCCCGTACCCTGGGAACATGACCGATTCCTCCCCCGTGCGCGCCACCAAACCGCGGCAGGTACGCCCGGCGACCGAGGGCTGGTCCCAGCAGAAGGATGCCGAGGGCCGCCCGCTGCTGCAGTTCGCGAGCCCCAAGCGCGGCAAGCCGCCGGTGCACCTCGCCGACCTCACGCCCGAGCAGCGCGTCGAGAAGGTGAAGGAGCTCGGGATGCCGGGCTTCCGCGCCGCACAGCTCGAGAAGCACTACTTCACGCACTACACCGCCGACCCTGCCCACATGACCGACCTCCCCGCCGCCGGTCGCGAGGAGCTCGTACACGGCATGCTGCCGCCGCTGCTGACCGAGGTGCGGCGCCTGGAGACCGACAAGGGCGACACGATCAAGTTCCTGTGGAAGCTGCACGACGGTGCCCTCGTCGAGTCGGTGCTCATGCGCTACCCCGGCCGCATCACGCTGTGCGTGTCGAGCCAGGCCGGCTGCGGCATGAACTGCCCGTTCTGCGCCACCGGCCAGGCGGGGCTGACCCGCAACATGTCGGCCGCCGAGATCGTCGACCAGGTCGTGCGGGCCAACCGCCTCATCGCCGAGGGCGGACTCGGCGACCCCCGCAAGGTGGGTCACGAGGGTGAGCGCGTCACCAACATCGTCTTCATGGGCATGGGTGAGCCCCTCGCCAACTACAACCGCGTCATGCAGGCCGTCCGCACGATGGTCGACAAGAAGCACGGCCTGGGCATGAGCGCCCGCGGCGTCACGGTCTCGACCGTCGGGCTGGTGCCGGCGATCCGCAAGCTCGCCGACGAGGACATCCCGGTGACGTTCGCCCTGTCGCTGCACGCCCCCGACGACCACCTGCGCGACGAGCTCATCCCGGTGAACTCCCGCTGGAAGGTCGACGAGGCGCTCGATGCCGCCCGCGAGTACTTCGACAAGACCGGTCGCCGTGTATCGATCGAGTACGCGCTCATCAAGGACATGAACGACCACGCCTGGCGGGCCGATCTGCTGGCCGAGAAGCTCAATGCGCGCGGCCGCGGATGGGTGCACGTGAACCCGATTCCGCTCAACCCGACGCCCGGGTCGATCTGGACCTCGTCCGACAAGGACGTGCAGGACGAGTTCGTCCGCCGTCTCAACGACGCCGGCGTGCCGACGACACTCCGCGACACCCGCGGCAAGGAGATCGACGGCGCGTGCGGTCAGCTCGTGGCCACCGAGGATGACGAGCGCGCCGCAGAGGACATGCCGGTCGAGGCCTGAGGTCCCGGCGCGTACACGGGCCGAGGGAGGATGTCCATGTCGGCCCTGCCTCGCCGAGAACGCGGGTAACGTTTTCCCATGGTCAACTATCGCTATCTCGGCAACTCTGGTTTCAAGGTCTCGGAAATCACCTACGGCAACTGGATCACCCACGCCTCGCAGGTTGGCAACGAGGCGGCGATCGCCACGGTGCACAAGGCCCTCGACCTCGGCATCACCTCGTTCGACACGGCGGACACCTACGCCAACACCGCCGCCGAAGAGGTGCTGGGTGAGGCGCTGAAGGGCCAGCCGCGCGAGTCGGTCGAGATCTTCACGAAGGTCTACTGGCCCATCGGCCGCAAGGGCCCCAACGACGTCGGCCTCAGCCGCAAGCACATCTTCGACGGCATCCACGGGTCGCTCAAGCGCCTCGGCGTCGACTACGTCGACCTGTACCAGGCGCACCGGTACGACTACGAGACCCCGCTCGAAGAGACGATGCAGGCCTTCGCCGACATCGTCCGTCAGGGCAAGGTGCTCTACATCGGCGTCTCGGAGTGGACCGCCGAGCAGCTTCGCGAAGGCCACGCCCTCGCGAAGGACCTGGGCGTGCAGCTCGTCTCCAACCAGCCCCAGTACTCCGCGCTGTGGCGCGTCATCGAGGGCAAGGTGATCCCGGCATCCGAAGAGCTCGGCATCTCGCAGATCGTCTGGTCGCCGATGGCGCAGGGCGTGCTCAGCGGCAAGTACCTGCCCGGTCAGCCGCTTCCCGAGGGGTCGCGCGCGACCGACGACAAGAGCGGCGCGACGTTCATCAAGCGCTTCATGAACGACGAGGTGCTCACCGCGGTGCAGAAGCTCAAGCCCGTGGCCGAGCAGGCCGGCCTGTCGATGCCGCAGCTCGCGATCGCGTGGGTGCTGCAGAACCCCAACGTCGCCGCCGCCCTCGTGGGGGCCTCGCGCCCCGAGCAGCTCGAGGACACCGTCAAGGCCTCGGGTGTCACGCTCGACGCCGACACGATGACCGCCATCGACGACGCCCTTTCGGGCGTGGCCGAGACCGACCCCGAGAACACCTACGAGGTCTCGCCGAAGTCCCGCCCGGCCTGATGCCCGTCCACAGCGCCGGTCTCCTGCTCTACCGGCTCGCCGACGGCGGGCCCGAGGTGCTGATCGCCCACATGGGCGGTCCGTACTGGGCGGGCAAGGAGACCGGCGCGTGGTCGATCCCCAAGGGCGAGTACGACCCCGACGCCGAGTCGGCACTGGATGCCGCACAGCGCGAGTTCCGTGAGGAGCTGGGAGTCGACCCGCCCGAAGGTCCGTACGCCGAGCTGGGCACCTACCCGTACTCGTCGGGCAAGCGGGTCACGGTGTTCGTCGCCGACGGCGGCGGGTTCACGGCGACCGCGGACGACTTCGTCTTCGGGGAGTTCGAGATGCCGTGGCCGCCCCGCTCGGGCAAGACGGCGCGGTTCCCCGAGGTCGACCGCGCGGGTTGGGTGGGGCTGAGTCTTGCGGCCGACCGGCTCGTGAAGGGGCAGCGCCCCGCGCTCGAGGCGTTGGCCACCCGCCTGCGGGGCGCCGGGGCGTAGGGCCGCGCCCGCCCGCGCGCCGGCCCCGCCCGCGGCTGCGCCGGTGCCTGCAGCGGCCTCGCGCCGCTCTGGCCCCGCCCGGCCGGCCGGGATGAGGAGATCTGCCGGGTTGAGGAGCGTATGCGGGGATCCGCCCTCATCCGGGCAGATCCCCTCACCCGGGCAGCTGTGCAGCCCCAGTGGTTGAGCGATGTATACGCAATTCCGTGCTAGCGGGACAGGACCGCCGCTGGGCGGGGTTTATGTATACACTGATGCCGATGGTTACCGACGGAGCGACCCAGGGGCGCGCGGGCGAACGCGCTTATGCGACTCTGCTCGCCGAGATCCAGTCGGGCGCACTCCCCGCCGGCACCGTGCTCGGCGAGGTCGAGCAGGCCGCCCGGCTCGGGGTGAGCCGCACTCCCTTGCGCGAAGCGCTGCGCCGCCTGACCGCCGACGGCCTGGTCACGCAGCAGTCCCCGCGCGTGACGGTGGTCACCGACGTGGAGCCGGGCGACATCCGGGCGCTGTTCGAATTGCGACGTGCCCTGGAAGAGACCGCCGCCGCCCTCGCAGCCCGCCGCGGCGACCGCGCCGTCTTCGCCCGCTTCGTCGAGCGGTTCGCCGACGTCGACCTCGCCGCCCCCGGCGGGCCCGACGCCTACTACGCCCTCATCGCACAGCTCGACGCAGAGGTCGACACCGCCGTGGCCAACGACTACTTCACCGCCGCGCTGAGGACCGTCCGCACGCACCTCGTGCGCGTGCGGCGCCTCGCCCGCGACAACCCCGACCGCCTTGCGGCATCCGTCGCCGAGCACCGGCTGATCGCCGCCGCGATCGCCGACGGCGACGCGGAACTGGCCGCCCACGCCACGCACATCCACCTGCACAACGCGCTCGCGAGCATCCTGACGTCGCTCGACGACGGCTCCGCCGCGCGCCCCGTCACGTTCTGAGAAAGGACACCCATGACCATCACGCACCACCTGCGCGTCCACCGCAGCGACGAGGACCTGCCCCGCGAGGGGCAGCTCGCCTGGCACATCGCCGAGGTTGCCACCGACCCGGTGCCCGTCGAGCCCGAGGTGGTCGACATGATCATCAACCGCGTGATCGACAACGCCGCCGTCGCCGCAGCCTCCCTCACCCGCGCCCCCGTCAGCGCCGCACGCCAGCAGGCCCTCGACCACGCCGTCTCGGTCGGCGGCACCGGCGCCACGGTGTTCGGCTGCGCCCTCGAGCGCCGCACGAGCCCCGAGTGGGCGGCCTGGGCCAACGGCGTCGCCGTGCGGGAGCTGGACTACCACGACACGTTCCTCGCCGCCGATTACTCCCACCCCGGCGACAACATCCCGCCGATCCTCGCCGTGGCGCAGCACGTCGGCGCCGACGGCGACGCGCTCGTGCGCGGCATCGCCACCGGCTACGAGATCCAGATCGACCTGGTGCGGGCCATCTGCCTGCACAAGCACAAGATCGACCACGTCGCCCACCTCGGCCCCTCGGCCGCCGCCGGCATCGGCACGCTGCTCGGTCTTTCCACCGAGACGATCTACCAGGCGGTCGGTCAGGCGCTGCACACCACCACCGCGACCCGCCAGTCGCGCAAGGGCGAGATCTCCACCTGGAAGGCGCACGCCCCCGCTTTCGCCGGCAAGATGGCCGTCGAAGCCGTCGACCGCGCGATGCGCGGCGAGACCTCCCCGTCGCCCATCTACGAAGGCGAGGACGGTGTCGTCGCCTGGATGCTCGACGGCCCCGACGCGTCGTACGACGTGCCGCTGCCCGCCGTGGGTGAGCCCAAGCGCGCGATCCTCGACTCGTACACGAAGGAGCACTCGGCCGAGTACCAGGCGCAGGCGTGGATCGACCTGGCGCGCAAGCTGCACGGCGAGCACCCGGAGGCCACCGACCCGGCCAACGTCGAGTCGATCGTGCTGCACACCTCGCACCACACCCACTACGTCATCGGCTCGGGCGCCAACGACCCGCAGAAGTACGACCCGACGGCATCCCGCGAGACGCTGGACCACTCGATCCCGTACATCTTCGCCGTCGCGCTGCAGGACGGGGGCTGGCACCACGTCGACTCCTACGCGCCCGACCGCGCGGCCAGGCCCGACACCGTGGCGCTCTGGCACAAGATCACCACGGCCGAGGATGCCGAGTGGACCCGCCGCTACCACTCCGAGGACCCCGCAGAGAAGGCGTTCGGCGGTCGCGTCGAGATCCGACTGACCGACGGTCGCGTCATCGAGGAGGAGATCGCCGTCGCCGACGCGCACCCCCTGGGGGCGCGCCCGTTCGCGCGCGAGGACTACATCCGCAAGTTCCGGATCCTCGCCGAGCCGGTGCTCGAGCCCGCCGAGATCGAGCGGTTCCTGGATCTTGCCCAGCGCCTGCCCGAGCTCACCGCCGATGAGGTGCGACAGCTCTCGATCGTTGCGAAGCCGGGCCTGCTGCTCGCGGCTCCGGCGCCGAAGGGCCTGTTCTAGACATGGCGTCGCGCACAACGTCGCCGATCGGGTGGGGTCGCGGGCCGGAATCGGCCGGTGGCGCTTCCCGCGCGATGGATCGGCGACGTTGTGCACGCCCGAGAGGAGACCACTGATGCTGTATTCGACCGTGACCCCCGCCGACAAGCGGCGACTGTTCCGCGAGCGCCTCGCCACGGGTGAGCTGCTGCGCTTTCCCGGGGCGTTCAACCCGCTGTCGGCGCGCCTCATCCAGCAGAAGGGGTTCGAGGGCGTCTACATCTCGGGCGCGGTGCTCTCGGCCGATCTCGGCTTGCCCGACATCGGGCTGACGACCCTCACCGAGGTCGCAGGGCGCGGGCAGCAGATCGCCCGCATGACCGACCTGCCGGCGATCATCGACGCCGACACCGGGTTCGGCGAGCCCATGAACGTCGCCCGCACGATCCAGACCCTCGAGGATGCCGGCATCGCCGGGGCTCACATCGAGGACCAGGTGAACCCCAAGCGGTGCGGCCACCTCGACGGCAAGGCGGTCGTCGACCAGGACACCGCGATCAAGCGCATCCGCGCCGCCGCCGACGCCCGCCGCGACCCGAACTTCCTCATCATGGCGCGCACCGATATCCGCGCCGTGGACGGGCTGGATGCCGCGATCGATCGGGCCAGGGCCCTCGTCGACGCCGGCGCCGACGCCATCTTCCCGGAGGCGATGCGTACCCTCGAGGAGTTCGCCGCAGTGCGTGCCGCCGTGGACGTGCCGATCCTGGCCAACATGACCGAGTTCGGAAAGAGCGACCTGTTCTCGGTCGACCAGCTGCGCGACGTCGGCGTGAACATCGTGATCTGGCCGGTGTCGCTCCTGCGCATCGCGATGGGCGCCGCGGGGCGCGCGCTGGATACGCTGAGCGCCGAGGGGCACCTCACCGGCAAGCTGGGGGAGATGCAGCACCGCGCCGACCTGTACGACCTGCTCGACTACGAGTCGTACAACCACTTCGACACCAACGTCTTCAACTTCGACATCGAGAAATGAGCGTGCGATGACCACCGACATCAAAAAGGGCCTCGCGGGCGTCGTCGCCGACGTGACCGCGATCTCCAAGGTCGACCCCGAGATCAACAGCCTCATGTACCGGGGATACCCGGTGCAGGAGCTCGCGGCCACGCAGCCGTTCGAAGCGGTCGCCTACCTGCTGTGGAACGGCGAGCTGCCCACCGATGAGCAGCTCGCGGAGCTGCGTGCGGTCGAGCGGGCCAACCGGGCGCTGTCGCCCGCGGTGAAGGCCCTCATCGACGCGGTGCCGCTGGAGGCCCACCCGATGGACGAGGTGCGCACGGTCGTCAGCCTCATCGGCGCGATCGACACTGCCGGTATGGACAACGTGCTCGATGCCGCAGGAACCCCGGCCGAGAACCTCGACCGCAGCATCCGCCTCTTCGCCGTGCTGCCGGCCGTCGTCGCCTACGGGCAGCGCCGCCGCCGCGGCGAGCAGCTCGTCGAGCCGCGCGAGGACCTCGATTACGCCGCCAACTTCCTCTGGATGACGTTCGGCGAGGAGCCGCATGCGGTGGTGGCCGACGCGTTCAACCGTTCGATGGTCCTCTACGCCGAGCACTCGTTCAACGCCTCGACCTTCACCGGTCGGGTCATCACGTCGACCCTCAGCGACCTGTACTCGGCCGTGGTCGGCGCCATCGGCGCGCTCAAGGGACCGCTGCACGGCGGCGCGAACGAGGCCGTGCTGCACATCTTCACCGAGATCGGCGATGCCGACAACGTCGTCCCGTGGCTCGACGAGGCCCTCGCGGCCAAGCGCAAGATCATGGGGTTCGGGCACCGCGTGTACAAGCGCGGCGACTCGCGCGTGCCGACCATGAAGGCGGCGCTGGACACCCTCGTCGCCCACTACGACCGACCCGACGTCGCCGCGCTCTACGACGCGCTCGAGTCCGAGTTCGTCGGCCGCAAGGGCATCTACCCGAACCTCGACTATCCGTCGGGCCCGGCCTACAGCCTGATGGGCTTCGACACCCTCACCTTCACACCGCTGTTCATCGCGGCGCGGGTGACCGGCTGGACCGCGCACGTGATGGAGCAGCAGGCGGCCAATGCCCTGATCCGCCCGCTGTCGGATTACAACGGTCCCGACGAGCGCCACATCGACGGCTACGTTCCGGATGCCGCAGAGGTCGAGGCGCTGCAGCGCGCGGAGGAAGCGGCGAGCTGAGGCGGCGCATCGCCCACCTGCCCGTGCCCGGCTGCGCCCCGCGCTCAGCCGGGCACGGCGGTGCGCAGCGTGGCGACCGCCTCGCGCAATGACCGCACCGCGGCGGGCGCGGACTCCAGCGTCACCCGCACCTCCGGGCCCGAGATCGACACGGCCGCCGGCAAAGCCATGCCCGGCACTGCCACGGCGAAGCACCGCACGCCGACCTCCTGCTCGCCCTCGTCGATCGCGTAACCGCGCTCGCGTATCACCCGCAGGTCGGAGAGCAGGTCCTCCTCGGTGCGCAGCGTGGTGTCGGTGAACTCCGGCATCCCCGTCCGCCGGACGAGGGCCAGCACGTCGGCGTCGGGCAGCTGCGCGAGCAGCGCCTTGCCCACGCCGGTGGCGTGTGGGAAGACCCGCCGCCCGACCTCGGTGAACATGCGCATCTGGTGCTTCGAGGGCGCCTGCGCGACGTAGGTGGCCATGTCGCCGTCGAGGACGGCGAAGTTCGCGCTCTCCTGCGTCGCCTCGCTGAGGGCGACCAGGGCCGGCTTCGCCCAGCCCGACAGGCGCCGCGTGGCGGCTTCGCCGAGCCGGATCAGGCCGGGGCCGAGCGTGTACCGGCGGGAGGGCAGCTGCATGACGTACCCGCGGGCGGCGAGGGTGCGAAGCAGCCGGTGGATCGTCGCGGGCGGCAGCGACAGTGCCGCGGCGATCTCGCCGACCCCGGCTTCGCCGCCGAGCATCGCGAGGGTCTCCAGGAGATCGAGCGTGCGGGCCACCGACTGCACGCCCGGTGCGGGGCTGTTTTCCGTCACGAATCCACGTCCATTCCGCTCTGTGGAATAAGCATTCCACAGAGCGAGGCGAACCTGGTAGCTTCGACGGCAATCCCCACCGAGAGGCAGAGTCGCCATGGACACCACGAGCACCGCTCGACAGCAGCGCGCCGACCTGAGCGTCGCGACGCCGATCCTCGCCTTCGCCGAGGAGGCGCTCGCCGCACAGGGGATGGATGCCGACGGATTCTGGGCCGGCGTCAGCGCGCTCCTGCGCGACCTGACGCCCCGAAACCGCGAGCTGCTTGCCGAGCGCGACCGGCTGCAGGCGCAGATCGACGACTACCACCGGAGCAACCCGGGGCTGCCTGACCCGGTCGAGTACCGGGCGTTCCTGGAACGCATCGGCTACCTCCTGGAGCAGCCGGCCCCCTTCGGCATCCGCACCGAGAACGTCGACCCCGAGATCGCAACCCTGGCCGGCCCCCAGCTGGTGGTGCCGCTGCTGAACGCGCGCTTCGCCGTCAACGCCGCCAACGCACGCTGGGGATCCCTCTACGACGCGCTCTACGGCACCGACGCGATCCCCGAGGAAGGGGAGCTGGCGCCCGGCGCGGAGTACAACCCGCAGCGCGGCGCCGCAGTCATCGCCTACGGCCGCCGTCTGCTCGACGAGGTCGCGCCCCTCACCCGTGGCTCGCACGCCGATGCGGAGAACTACCGCGTCGAGGACGGCCGCCTGCTGGTGACCGTGGCGGGGGAGGATGCCGCTCTGCAGCATGCCGACGCCTTCGCCGGGTACACCGGCGACGCGGCCCAGCCCTCGTCGGTGCTGCTGCGCCACCACGGCCTGCACCTGGATGTGCTGATCGACCGCGCCGGGCGCATCGGCGCCACCGACCGGGCGGGCATCGATGACATCGTCGTGGAGTCGGCGCTGACGACGATCATGGACCTCGAGGACTCCGTCGCCGCCGTCGACGCCGACGACAAGGCGCTCGGGTACCGCAACTGGCAGGGGCTGGTGACCGGCACGCTCACCGCCGAGCTCGTCAAGAACGGCCGCGCCTTCACCCGCCGGATGAACGACGACCGCCGCTACACCGCGCCGGACGGTGCGGAGTTCGCCCTTCCCGGCCGTTCGCTGCTGCTCGTGCGCAACGTGGGGCACCTGATGACGACGGACGCCATCACGGATGCCGCGGGGGAGCCGGTGCCCGAGGGCATCCTGGATGCGATCATGACGGCCGTCGGCGCGCTGCCCGACCTGCGCGGCGATCGGGCGGGGACGAACTCCCGCACCGGGTCGCTGTACATCGTGAAGCCGAAGATGCACGGGCCGACGGAGGTCGCCTTCACCGTGGAGCTGTTCTCCCGCGTCGAGGGCCTGCTGGGTCTGCCGGAGAACACCCTCAAGGCCGGCATCATGGACGAGGAGCGGCGCACCACCCTCAACCTGCGCGCGGCGATCGCCGAGGCAGCGGACCGCATCGTCTTCATCAACACCGGGTTCCTCGACCGCACCGGCGACGAGATCCACACCTCGCTGCACGCCGGCCCGGTGGTGCCCAAGGCCGCCATCAAGGCGCAGCCGTTCCTCGGCGCGTACGAGGACGCCAACGTGGATGCCGGGCTCGGCGCCGGTTTCATCGGCCGCGCCCAGATCGGCAAGGGGATGTGGGCCATGCCCGACCTCATGCACGACATGCTGGAGCAGAAGATCGCACAGGTGCGCTCCGGCGCCACGACGGCGTGGGTTCCCTCGCCCACCGCGGCCACTCTGCACGCCCTGCACTACCACCAGGTCGACGTCGCCGAGGTGCAGCGCACCGTCGCGGAGCGGCCCCCGCGCGGCATCGACGACATCCTGATCCCGCCGCTGCAGACCGAGCCGCTGGGCCGTGACGCGGTGCTGGCCGAGGTCGACAACAATGTGCAGTCGATCCTCGGGTACGTGGTGCGGTGGATCGACCAGGGCGTCGGATGCTCGAAGGTCCCCGACATCAACGGCATCGCACTGATGGAGGACCGGGCCACGCTCCGCATCTCGAGCCAGCTGCTCGCCAACTGGCTGGCCCACGACGTCATCGACACCGATGACGTCGACCGCAGCCTCGAGAAGCTCGCGGCGGTCGTCGACGCGCAGAACGCCGGCGACCCCGACTACGAGCCGCTGCTCGACGACGAGGGGCGTGGCCGCGGAATCGCGTTCGAGTCCGCCCGCCGCCTGATCGTCGAGGGCGCCGCGCAGCCCAACGGATACACCGAACCGATCCTGCACGAGATGCGGCGCCGCAAGAAGGCCGAACTCGCCGCCGAGTGAGTATTCGCGGTCTCGAGTGAGTATTCGCGGTCGCGAGTGAGTATTCGACGTCGCGAGTGAGTCTGCGACGACGCGAGTGGGCACTCGTGCTCGCGACGTCGCTTGACGCCCTTTCGCGGAATCCCGACCGGCGCCGGCTACCCGGCACCCTCGACGGGATTCGCATCGAGTTGAGCGTCCGCGCACGGTCGTGCTGCGTACCCGCGCGCCGAAGATCTACAAACTCCGCTGGAGACAGACCTGACCAACGCGGCCCTCGAGGCGCCCACGCCGCTGGCGCCGCTGCCGTTCGAGCTGGTGGGGCGGGCCTCCGCCGGGGCTCCGCGTCGCGGCGGAGCTTTTCGTATACGGTGCGTCAGCAGTTGACGAGGCTGTCGAACCGCCCCCCGCTCCCCGTCGTGTGCGTCTTGGTGGCACCCGAGGCGATGGTCATGCAGGCGCTGTCGTTCGCAAACGCCCACACCACCTTGACGCGCTTTGTGGAAGCGCAGTTGTTCTTGACAGTCGCCTTCATCCTCAGCCAGCTGGTGCGGGCGGTCTTCACCGACACGCACGTCGGAGCCGTGGCTGCCTTCACCGAGACGGCGGCGACAGAGCGATCTGCGGGCGCCGCGGCGGAGGCGGCCGGAGGGACCGCGATCAGCGACCCGGCGAGGAGGACAGCTGCGGACAGGGCTGTGATGCGTCGTTTCGTCGTCATGGGCGTGATGCTAGCGACTGTTCGTGATCTCAAACGCGAATGGGATGAAAAGCCCGGACCGAGCCCTGATCGGAGCGCAAGACGCGCCTGGAGCCTCGAGAGGTAGCGCCCATCGACGATTCGCATCGATCCCGCTACGCGATGGCAGGGAGAGGGAGGACAATCAGACTTCTTCAGTACCACTGCCCACATGAGCGGACTCTCATGTCCGCAGCCGGGAACCGCCCGCAGCGTGTCGGTACCCGCTGCTAGCGTCGGTGGAATCCCCCGGTACATCGCCGTACCCGCTTTCCAGGAGTGACCGTGCCAATGACGCCCCCCTCCCGCGCCCGCCGCATGCTGGCATCCCTCGCCGCAGCGGCACTGGTCCTCACCGGATCGGTCGTCGCCACCGCGGCGCCGGCGCTCGCCGCCGACCGCACGTTCGCCCTCGTCGGCAGCCTGCAGAACGAGTTGGGATGCTCCGACGACTGGCAGCCCGACTGCGCGGCGACCGAGCTCGCGGCCACCGACGAGGCGGGCGTCTTCGCGGCCGAGTTCGAGGTGCCCGCCGGCAGCTACGAGTACAAGGTCGCCGTCGACGACACCTGGGATGAGGCGTACGGGCTCGACGGCGGCGCCGACAACATCCCGCTGACCATCGACGGCCCCGCGACCCTGCGCTTCGTCTTCGACGACACCACCCACCGTGTGGGCCTCGAGGCGCTCAGCGTCCGCGGCGACTACGACGGAGACATCGACGGCGACCTGGTCGCCCCGCCGGTGCGTCAGCCCGGCTCCGCCGAGCAGTTCTACTTCGTCATGACCGACCGGTTCGCCAACGGCGACCCCGGCAACGACACCGGCGGCATCGAGGGCGACCGCTTCGCGCACGGCTTCGACCCGACCGACAAGGGCTTCTACAACGGCGGCGATATCGCGGGGCTCCGCTCCCAGCTCGACTACATCGCCGGCCTCGGCACCACGGCGATCTGGCTCACCCCCAGCTTCGCCAACCGGCCGGTGCAGGGCGAAGGGGCGGATGCCAGTGCCGGCTACCACGGCTACTGGATCACCGACTTCACGCAGATCGACCCGCACCTGGGCACCAACGCCGAACTCGAGGCCCTCATCGCCGAGGCGCACGCGCAGGACATCAAGGTCTACTTCGACATCATCACCAACCACACCGCCGACGTCATCGGCTACGAAGAGGGCGTCTACGACTACGTCGACGCGGCGACCGAGCCGTACCGCGATGCCGCGGGCAACGCCTTCGACCCCGCCGACTACGCCGGTACCGGCGACTTCCCCGCCCTCGACGCCGCCACGAGCTTCCCGTACACCCCGGTCGTGGACCCCGCCCTGCAGGACGCGAAGACCCCCGCGTGGCTGAACGACCCGACGCTGTACCACAACCGCGGAAACACGGTCTGGGAGGGCGAGTCGGTGACGCTCGGCGACTTCGACGGGCTCGACGACCTCATGACCGAGCACCCCACGGTCGTCGAGGGCTTCGTCGACGTCTACCAGGGCTGGATCGACCTCGGCATCGACGGCTTCCGCATCGACACCGTCAAGCACGTGAACCCGGAGTTCTGGGAGCAGTGGTCCACCGAGGTGCTGGACTACGCCCGCGAGGTCGCAGGCAAGCCCGGCTTCTTCATGTTCGGCGAGGTGTACGACGCCGACCCCGCCAAGCTCGCGCCCTACGTGCGCGACACCGACATGAACTCGGTGCTCGACTTCGCGTTCCAGTCCGCCGCGGTCGGCTACGCCGCCGGCAACAGTGCGCGCGGCCTGCAGTCCCTGTACGCCGGCGACGACCGGTACACGACCCCGGATTCCTCTGCCACGGCCCTCCCCACCTTCCTCGGCAACCACGACATGGGCCGCGTCGGCTACCTGCTGCAGTCGGCCCCCGACGCGCTGCAGCGCGATCTGCTCGCCCACGAGCTGATGTTCTTCGGCCGCGGGCAGCCCGTGGTCTACTACGGCGACGAGCAGGGCTTCGCGGGTCCCGGCGGCGACAAGAGCGCCCGCCAGACGCTGTTCGCCAGCGCCGTGCCCGAGTACACCGACCAGAACCTGATCACCGGCGAAGTAGCCGGATCGGTTGACCGTTACGACATGGCGGCACCGATCTACACGCACATCGCCACCCTCGCCGAGCTGCGGGAAGACCACCCCGCCCTCGTCACCGGCGCGCAGATCGAGCGCCACGCCGACAACGGCGCCGGCGTCTACGCGTTCTCCCGCGTCGACCGCGACGAGAAGGTCGAGTACCTCGTCGCGCTGAACAACACCGCCGCACCCGCGACGGCGCAGATCCCGACCCTCACCGCCGACGCTTCCTTCGCCCCGCTCTACGGCACCGACACCGCCGTCACGAGCGGCGCCGATGCCGTGGCCGAGGTCACCGTGCCGGCGCTTTCGGCCGTCGTCTACCGTGCCGACGCCCCCGTCACCGATCCCGCCGGTGGCCCCGAGATCACCGTCTCGGCCCCGACGCCCGGCGCCGCACTGAGCGGGTCCGTCGCCGTCTCGGCCGACGTCGACGACACCACCTGGCAGGAGACGAGCTTCGCCTGGCGCGTGGTCGGTTCCGACGAGTGGCAGCCGCTCGGCACCGCCGAGAGCACCAGCCCGCGCGTCTTCCACGACATCCGCGACCTCGCCCCGGGCACCCTCGTGGAGTACCGCGCCGTGGCGACGGATGCCGGCGGCGACCGCGCCGCGGCATCCACCTACGCCTCCGTGGGCAACGCCGTCTCGCTCGAGGTCCCCGAAGAGCCCGAGCAGCCGATCGACATGGTGACCATCGCGGGCAGCCTCAACTCCGAGCTCGGCTGCCCTGGCGACTGGACCCCCGGCTGTGAAGCGGCGAACCTGACGCTCGGCGCCGACGGCATCTGGGCCGGCACGTTCGACCTGCCCGCCGGCGACTACGAGTACAAGGCCGCACTCAACGGCTCGTGGGACATCAACTACGGCGCCGGTGGCGTGGCGAACGGCGCGAACATCGCGATCTCGCACCCCGGCGGCGCCATCTCGTTCTACTTCGACCCGCGCAGCAACATCGTGCAGTCCAGCGCCGAGGGCCCCATCGTCACCCTCCCCGGCTCCGTCCAGAGCGAGCTCGGCTGCGCCGGCGACTGGATGCCGGAGTGCCTGGCGACCCTCATGGCCGACGCCGACCGCGACGGGGTGTACGAATTCACCACCGATGCGATCCCCGCCGGCGCCTACGAGATCAAGGTCGCCCACGGCCTCAGCTGGGACGAGAACTACGGTGTCGGCGGCGCGCCGGGCGGCGCGAACTACGCCTTCACCGTCGCCGAGGGCACCGCCGTGGTCTTCCGCTACACCCTGGCGACCCACGTGCTCGAGATCGACGTCGCCGACCCGCCGCTTGCCGGGGTCGGCCAGTCGCGCGCGCACTGGATCGACGCTGAGACCCTCGCGTGGCCGGCCGACCTGGGCGCCGACCCGGCGGATGCCACCTGGCAGCTGCACGCCGCAGCCGACGCGTCACTGATCGTCACCGACGACGGGGTCGCCGGCGGCGAGAGCATCGACCTCGAGCGGGTGGGGGGCGGCCTCACCGAGGCGCAGCGCGAGCGGTTCCCGGCGCTGGCCGGGTTCGTCGCGCTGCGGCTCCCCGATGCGGATGCCGCCGGCGAGCTGCTGCGCGGTCAGCTGATGGTGTCGCAGCAGGGCGGCGACGGTGCGCTCAGCGCCGCGACCGGCGTGCAGATCCCGGGCGTGCTCGACGACCTCTACGCCGACGCGGCCGCCGACGCCGACCTCGGCGTGACGTTCCGCGGCAACAAGCCCACCTTCCGGCTGTGGGCCCCCACCGCGCAGTCGGTCACCCTGCTGACGTGGGACGGGCCCACCGGCCACACCGCCCGCGACGAAGGAACGCCGACGCGTCATGAGGCGACGCGCGATGCGGCATCCGGTGTCTGGGAGGTGCCGGGCAAGCGCGGCCTCAAGGGCGACGAGTTCCTGTGGGAGGTCGTCGTCTACGCCCCCGAGACCGGGGCGATCGAGACCAACCTGGTCACCGACCCGTACTCGCATGCGCTCACGACGAACTCGGTGCGGTCGGTCGCGATCGACCTGGCCGACAAACAGTGGCGCCCGCGGGCCTGGGAGCGCACGAAGGCGCCCGTGATCGACCGCCCCGTGGACCGCGCGATCTACGAGCTGCACGTGCGCGACTTCTCCCTCACCGACACGTCGGTGCCCGAGGCGGAGCGGGGCACCTACCGCGCCTTCACCCGCGACAGTGCGGGTACCCAGCAGCTGCGGCAGCTGGCGGATGCCGGCATCAACACCGTGCACCTGCTCCCCACCTTCGACATCGCCACGATCGAGGAGAACCGCGCACTGCAGGCGCAGCCCGCGTGCGACCTGGCGTCGTTCGGCCCGGCATCCACCGAGCAGCAGGCGTGCGTCGAGGCGATCGCCGACGCCGACGGCTTCAACTGGGGCTACGACCCGTACCACTTCACCGCTCCCGAGGGCTCGTACGCCGTCGACCCCGAGGGTGGGGCCCGCGTGCACGAGTTCCGCGAGATGGTGGGCGCCCTTCACGGCATGGGAATGCAGGTCGTGCTCGACCAGGTGTTCAACCACAGCGCGCAGTCGGGTCAGGGGGAGAAGTCGGTGCTCGACCGGGTCGTCCCCGGCTACTACCACCGGCTGAACCTCACCGGCGGCGTCGAGACGTCCACCTGCTGCCAGAACGTCGCCACCGAGCACGAGCTGGCCGAGAAGCTGATGGTCGATTCCGTTGTCACCTGGGCGCGCGATTACAAGGTCGACGGGTTCCGGTTCGACCTCATGGGCCACCACTCGACGGCGAACATGCAGGCCGTCCGCGATGCGCTGGACGCGCTCACGATGAAGAAGGACGGCGTCGACGGGTCGAAGGTCTACCTCTACGGCGAGGGATGGAACTTCGGCGAGGTCGCCGATGACGCCCTGTTCCCGCAGGCGCGGCAGGGGAACCTCGGCGGCACCGGCATCGGCACCTTCAGCGACCGGCTGCGGGATGCCGTGCACGGCGGCAGCCCGGTGGCAGGCGAGACGGTGCAGCAGCAGGGCTTCGGCACGGGCCTCGGCACCGACCCGAACGGCAACCCGATCAACGGCACCCCCGAGCAGGCGCTGGCCGACCTCGCGCACCAGACCGACCTGGTGAAGCTGGGGCTCGCGGGCAACCTGCGGGACTTCACCCTTACCGACTCCACCGGCACCGTGCGCGCCGGTGACGAGCTCGACTACCGCGGCGCCCCCGCCGGGTACGCGGAGCAGCCCGAAGAGATCATCACCTACGTCGACGCGCACGACAACGAGACGCTCTACGACCTTTCAGTACTGAAGCTCCCCGCCGACACGCCCATGGCCGACCGGGTGCGCATGAACACGCTGTCGCTGGCGACCACCGCCTTCGCGCAGACGCCGTCGTTCTGGCACGCCGGCACCGAGCTGTTGCGCTCGAAGTCGCTCGACCGCAACAGCTACAACTCCGGCGACTGGTTCAACCGCATCGACTGGACCGGGCAGGAGTCGACGTTCGGCTCGGGTCTGCCGCGCGCCGCAGACAACGAGGACAAGTGGCCGATCATGGCGCCGCTGCTGGCCGACCCGGCGCTCAAGCCCGCCGCCGCCGACATCGCCGCGGCTGAGGCCGCGGCGCTCGACCTGCTGCGCGTGCGCGAGGAGGTCGGGCTGCTGCGCCTGGGCTCGGCCGAGCTGATCCAGCAGAAGGTGTCGTTCCCCGGCAGTGGTCCGGATGCCGCGCCTGGCGCCCTCGTCATGCTGATCGACGACGTGGTCGGCGAGGACGTCGACCCCGAGCTGGAGGGGGCGCTGGTGGCGTTCAACGCCTCGCCCGAGCCGATCACGCAGACGCTCCCGGAGCTGTCGGGTCGTGCGTTCGCGCTCACTCCCGCGCTGGCGAACGGTGCGGACCCCGTCGTGAAGACGACGACATGGGACGCGGCAGCCGGCACCCTCACCGTGCCGCCGCGCACGGCCGTTGTGCTGGTGGAGCGTGAGCCGGTCGCGACCTCCGTGGCTGCCGTGGCGGACCGGGTGCTCGTGAAGGCGGGCCAGAAGGTCACCGTGACCGCGTGGGTGTCCAGCGCCGACCGCAGTGCGCCGGTCGGGACCGTGACCGTCTCGGACGGTGGGCGGGTGCTGGCCACGGCGGACGTCCCCGCTTCCGCTCTGGGGAAGGTCTCCGTGGCGCTGCCGGCGCTCCCGCGCGGGCTGCACCTGCTGCGGGTGTCCTTCTCGGGGGGCGCCGCGCACGGCGACTCGCGCGCAGTACTGCCGGTGCCGGTCGTCGTCTTCTGAGCGCGCCGCCCCGCCCCGGCACCCGAGTCGAGGCCGGTCATCGGCGTGCGTGGGAATTGTATAGAATCGACCGAGGCGTGAGGAGAGTCAATGAAGATTGTCGTGCTGGTGAAAGAGGTTCCGGACACCTACGGTGACCGCAAGCTGAACCTCGAGACCGGGTTGGCGGACCGCGATGCCGGTGAGCGGGTGCTCGATGAGATCGGCGAGCGGTCCCTCGAAGTCGCGCTGAGCTACGCCGACAAGAACCCCGGTACCGAGGTGGTCGTGCTCTCGATGGCGCCGGAGGCGTCGGTCGCGACCATCCGCAAGGGGCTCGCGATGGGCGCGGCATCCGCTGTGCAGATCGTCGACGACGCCCTCGCCGGTGCCGACCTGGGTCTCACCGCCGAGGTGCTGGCCGCTGCTGTCAAGCGCGCGGGCTTCGACCTCGTGATCACCGGCAACCAGTCCACCGACGGCTCCGGCGGTGTCATCGGTGCGATGATCGCCGAGCACCTGGGGGTGCCGCACGCGACCGCCCTCGCCGCCGTCGAGATCTCCGAGGGATCCGTTTCGGGCACGCGCGTGACCGACGCCGGCACCGCCCGCGTCACCGCCCCACTGCCCGCCGTCATCTCGGTGACCGAGGCTCTCCCCGACGCCCGCTTCCCGAACTTCAAGGGCATTATGGCGGCGAAGAAGAAGCCGTTCGAGACGGTCTCGCTGGCCGACCTCGGTGTGGATGCCGGTGTCGACACCGTCGCCCGGTCGATCATGACCGCGGTGAGCGAGAAGCCGCCGCGTTCGGCGGGCGTGAAGATCACAGACGAGGGCGATGCGGGCGAGAAGCTCGCGGCGTTCCTCATCGACAACCGGCTGGCGTGAGGGGCATCGCATCATGACTGACTTCGCTGCAGATTCGATCCTCGTCCACCTCGACGTGCTGCCCAGCGGCAAGCTGGCCAAGTCCGCCGCCGGCCTGCTCGGAGCCGCCGCATCGGTGGGAACCCCCGTCGCCGTGATCGTCGCCGGCGCCGAGCGCCACGACGAGCTGGCCGCAGCTGCCGGTGCGCTCGGCGCACAGGCGGTGCTCGTGGCCGACCTCGGCGGCGCCGACACCGCGCTGACCGTGCCGCTCGTGGATGCTCTCGCCGCCGCCGCCGACCTGGTGCAGCCGGACGCCGTGCTCATCTCCAACTCCATCGAGGGCCGCGACATCGCCGGACGGTTCGCCGCCCGCACGAAGCGCGCGCTCTCAGTCGACGCCGTGGGCGTCGCCCGCGACGATGAGGGCGTGTTGGCTCAGCACTCCGTCTACGGCGGTGCGTACAACGTCACCTCGGCGCCTACCTTCGGCGCCTACGTCATCACGGTGCGCCAGGGCGCCGTCGACGCCCGCGCCGAGGCCGTCGCCTCGCCGGCCGTCACGGCGCTTCAGGTCACCCCCTCGGGAGCGCCCGCCGCCGTCATCGAATCGTTCGAGGAAGCCGTCGTCGCCTCGACGCGGCCGGAACTGCGCGGTGCCGGCAAGGTCGTCTCGGGCGGCCGCGGGCTGGGCTCGGGTGAGCAGTTCGCGCTCGTGGAGCAGCTCGCCGACACCCTCGGTGCCGCCATCGGCGCCTCGCGCGCCGCGGTGGATGCCGGCTACGTGCCCTACTCCTACCAGGTCGGCCAGACCGGAGTGTCGGTGTCGCCGCAGCTGTATGTCGCTCTCGGCATCTCCGGTGCGATCCAGCACAAGGCCGGTATGCAGACCGCCAAGACCATCGTCGCCATCAACAAGGACGCCGACGCCCCGATCTTCGACATCGCCGACTTCGGCGTGGTGGGCGACCTCTTCCAGGTCGTTCCGCAGCTGATCGCGGCGCTCGAGGCGAACAAGGCCAAGTAGTCGTGGCGACATACGGGCGAACGGTGCGCCGGGGCCTTCCGCGGGTGTCCGGGGGAGAGCCGTGGCCGCCCGCCGGTGACGCTCCGGCGACGCTCGCGGGTGCAGCTTCCGACGCGGGTATCGGTGCCTCTGCTGCGGCCGAGGTCCCGGCCCCGGCTGCGGTTCCCGCCGCGCCCGCGGCTCCCGCTGCCGAATCCGTGCCCACGGTGGCGTCCGCCCCCGCCCAGCCGGCACCTACTGCCGACGCCCAGCCAGCTCAGCCGCTGGACGCGACCGGCGAACCGGCCCGATCGGGCTCGACGCTGCGCCGCGGCCTGCCGCGGGTGCCGGGTGGCGAGCCCTGGCCGCCTGCAGGCTCCGGTCCGGCTGCGGCCGCACCCGCGGCCGCACCGACCCCGGTCGCGCCCACCGAGGCGAGCGCGGCTCCTGCACCCGCACCAGCCGCCGCGCCCGCCGCTGCTGCTGCTGCGGCCACGACGGCTACGGGTGGCGATGCCGTACCGCTGCGCCGCGGTCTGCCGCGAGTCACCGGAGGCGACCCCTGGCCGCCCGCCGGCACCGCGCAGCCTCGCGCGGTGAGTGCTCCGACCGAGGCCGCCCCGGCTTCCGCCGAGGCCCCGGCGGCCCCGGCGGAAACGGTCGCACCTGCCTCCGTCCCCGCGGCATCCGCCACCGTCCCGGCCGCCGCCGCGGCATCCACCGCGCCCGCTGCCGCGGCATCCACCGCCGTCGCTACCGGACCGCGCCCGCCGCTCACCGTGCCGCGCACGGTGTGGCCGGGTGCTGCGGCATCCCGTCGTCCGGCTCCGAAGCCCGAACCCCGCCGCATCGGACCGTTCACCCGCGGCCAGTGGGCCGGTGTGGTCATCGTCGGCGGCGGCGCCCTGCTGGTCGCCGCGGCGATGGCGGTCTTCTTCGTCCGGTGGTTCCTGAGCCTGGAGTTCATGCAGGAGTTCCTCGCCACCTACCCCGGCGAGTACCACCTGCCCGAGGGCGCCCCCATCGGGTTCCCTGCGTGGCTGGGGTGGCAGCACTTCTTCAACGCCTTCCTCATGGTGCTGATCATCCGCACCGGCTTGCAGGTGCGCACCGAGAAGCGGCCCACCGTGTTCTGGACGCCGCGCCGCGACAAGAAGGGCAA
>NZ_JANJFJ010000180.1:0-8945 GCF_024626565.1 Microbacterium sp. zg.Y909 | reverse complement strand
GGCTCACCGGACTCCCGTGGTTGTGGCGTCGAGTATACCCACGGGCGGGCAGGGTATTTTTGGCAGGTGACCACCGAGGACGCCCCCCCGCTCACGCGTCGCGCAAGACGTGCGCGCCTGCGCGCCGCAGCATCGACCGATGCCGCGGCCAGTGCGTCGCCCGACGCGGCCGCACCGGACCCCGCCGAAGACAGCGCACCCCCTGCCCCGGCGGACCCTGCGGCTCCGTCCGCCGCGGCGAGCAGCGACACCGGCGCGGAACCGACCTCCGGGGGCCGGCACGAGGATGCCGCCGTCACAGCGCACGGAGCCACCGACGTGGCGCCCGAGCGCGAGCCTGCCCGTCCCGTGATCGACCGCGACGGCAGCGGTCACGACGACGCCGCTCCCCTCGCGCCGGCACGTCCCGTCCCGGCGTCGGCCATCATCGCGGCATCCGCTCTGCCGACGCCGCCGGCGGGGCCCATCGATCCCACGGACGAAGAGACCGCGACCGCGACCGGTGAGGCGTCCACCTCCCCCGCACCTGCCGAAGCCCCTGTCCCCAGCGCATCGCACCGCCGGGTCGCGCTCGCGTGGGTGGACGAGGATGTCGTGGCCGCGGCATCCCCCGCCATGAGTCTCGGCACCGCCGCCTCCCCCTACACGACGGTGCAGACCGACCTGCTCGCCAGCCGGCCGCGACGGTCGCCGTGGCGTCCGTCGGTGCTCGTGCCCCTCTTCAGCGTCGTCGCGGTGATCACCCTGTATGTGCTCACCACGCTGCTGTGGCCGCTGCACGCCCTGCCCCCGCAGGTGTCGGCCGCCACCATCGCCCCGCTTTCGGCGCCCGCCGCCGCACCGGCGTGGCCAGAGGACGGAAGCGCCGCGGTGGGGGTGGACGGCATCACCGGCACGGTCGCCTCGTCACCCGACGTCCGCTCCATCGCGAGCCTCACGAAGGTCGTCACGTCGCTGATGATCCTCGACGAGATGCCGCTCGCCCCCGGCGAGCAGGGCCCCGAGTACCGGTTCACCTACGCCGACCAGAGCGAGTACTGGGCGTACCGCGAACGCGGCGAATCGGCCCTCCCCGTGCCCGTCGACGGCACGCTGACGCAGTACCAGATGCTGCAGGGCATTCTCATCGCCTCGGCGAACAACTACGCCGACCGGCTCGCATCGGAGCTGTGGCCGAGCAACCGGGTCTTCGCCGACGCCGCGCAGTCCTGGCTCGCGCAGCAGGGTCTGACCGGCATCACCGTCGTCGACCCGAGCGGCATCGGCGACGACAACGCCGCAGACCCCGCCGCACTGATCGCGCTGGCGGAGCGGGCACTGGCAAACCCCGTCATCGCCGAGATCGTGCGGATGCCGTCAGCGGAGCTGCCCGGCGCCGGGCTCATCGAGAACACCAATGCGCTGCTGGCGGATCCCGGCGTCGTCGGGGTGAAGACCGGTGCGCTGTGGCAGCACTTCAACCTGCTGGTGGCCAAGGACATCGTCGTCGGCGAGACACCGGTGCGGTTGTTCGCATCGATCCTCGCGCAGTTCGACGGCGAGGAGCGCAACGTCGCGGCCCGCGAGCTGCTCGCGCAGCTCGAGTCCGAACTGCAGCAGCGGCCCGCGGTGACCGCCGGAACGATCGCGGGCGTGGTGACGACGGCGTGGGGTGAGCGGGTCGACATCGTCACCGCCGCCGACGCGTCGGTCGTGCTGTGGAACGGTGCCACCGGGGAAGTCACCACCGACCTCGCCGTCGGCGATGACCGCGAGGCGAAGGCGTCTGCCGGCACCCTGACGGTGACGGGACCCCTCGACACCGCGACGGTCGATGTGCGTCTCGCCGATGCCATCGAGGGACCGAGCGCCTGGTGGCGGCTCACCCACCCGCTGCAGCTGTTCGGCCTGGCAGGCTGATCGCGCCGCGATGCTCAGAACGGCCAGATGAGCGGCACGTAGAGCACCGCGACGGCCAGGAACACCAGCGCCAGTGGCAGACCCAGGCGCCAGTAGTCCCCGAAGCGGTACCCGCCGGGCTGCATGACCATGAGGTTCACCGGCGTCGCGATCGGGGTGAGGAACGATGCCGCACCGGCGACGGTCAGCGCCATCATGAACGGCTGCACGCTGAGGCCGAGCGTCGCGGCGATGGAGACGGCGATGGGGGCGACCACCAGCACAGTGGCGACGTTGGAGATGAACTGACCGAGGATGATCGTCACGACGCACAGCACCAGCAGCGCGAGGTGGGGTGAGGCGTCGCCGGTGAAGCCCAGCACCAGCTCGGCGACGACGTCGGCCGCACCGGTCGAGACGAACGCGGACGACAACGGCACCATGCCCCCGATGAGGATGACCGTCGTCCATGAGATGGCCCGATAGGCCTGCGGCATGCTCATGACGCCGGTCAGCACCATCGCGCCGGCCGCGAGCAGCCCCGCCACGGCGGGCGGCACGAGGTTGGTGGCGAGCAGGGCCACCATGAGCCCCATGATCGCCAGCGCCCGGCGGGCCCCGTTTCCGAGGGGAACGGTGCGCCGCAGTGCCTGCGGCGGCGTCACAGCGATCACATCGGGCGAGCGGGTGTAGCGCTCCAGTGCCGCCCATGGGCCCTGGACCAGCACGGCATCCCCCGCCTGCAGCGTCAGCTCGCCCACTGTTCCGTCGCGGGAGATGTGGGGCGGCTGAGTGGTGCCCCGCCGGGCGGCGAGGATCACGAGATTCTCATCGCGGGTCGTCATTCCCGACCAGACGGTGCGCCCGATGAGGTTGGAACGGGGAGCCACCATCACCTCGACCACGCCGTCCGTCGCGCTGAACAGGCTCCGCGTGGACAGGTCGACGGCGTAACTCTCCCGCCAACCCTGCGCTGCGGCGCTGGGGTCCGGCGCAGCGTCGAACCGGTCGGCGGTGCGGTCGGGCAGCAGCCGCGGACCGAGGAGCGCCACCAGAGCGATCGTGAGCGCGACGAGAGGCACCCCCGCGAGCGCGAACTCGAAGAAGCCGAACGGGCGACCTCCTGCCGACTCCGCCAGCTGCGACACCACCGGGTTCACGGGAGTGCCGGTGAGGGTGAGCAGCGACCCGGCGCTGGCGGTAAAGGCGAGCGGGATGAGCATCTTCGAGGGCACGATGCCGGCGCGCAGCGCCACCACCACCACGACCGGCAGCAGCGCCGCGACGGCGCCGTTGATGCTGATGAACCCGGTGAGCACCGCCGACATCGCGCCGATGATCACCAGAAGTCGCCGAGGCCGCGTGCCCCCTCGGGTGATGACCTGCTGACCGGCCCAGGCCGTCACCCCGGTGGAGTCCAGCCCTTCGCTGATGACGAACAGCGAGGCGATGAAGATGACCGTCGGGTCACCGAATCCGGCGAACGCCTCGGGAAGGGACTGGATGCCGCTCACCCACAGCGCCAGCGTCACGCCGATCGCTACGATCGCCAGGGGCACCTTGCCGCTGACGAAGGCGATGATCGCCAGTCCCAGGATGACGAAGATCGCGATCACGGGGTCCACCCGTCAACGGTACCCCGGTGCCCTTTCGCGGGCGCGGTTCAGACGAAGCGCACGGTGCGCTGCAGTCGCGTGCGCACGTCGAACAGCTCGTTGCCGCCGATGTCGCGGGCGCCGGTCATGCCGCGACGCAGCACCGTCGCCAGCGCGCTGCGCGAGACCACCGCGACGGGCAGACCCCGTACCTTTCCCAGCTCCTCGATCGGCTGCACGAGGTCGTCATCTGGCAGCACCACCAGCGCCCCGCTGAAGCGCACCCGCGCGGCGCGCGCGATGGTGCGGGAGCGGGCGACCAGCTCGGCCACGGGCGACCCCTCGACGCCGTCGCCGATGAGTTCGCCGCGGCGCACCCTCACCGGTCCGCCGAAGTCCTCGGAGAGCACCGCGTACAGCCCGCTCGGACCGAGCACGATGTGGTCGAGCTTGGCGTCGGGGAGGTCGCCGCGGGCGGGCGCCGAGACGTCGTGCCAGACGGTGTAGCCCATGCCGAGGTCGGCGACCACGCGGGCGGTCGCCTCTTCGGCGAGCGCGTCGGCCAGCAGCCGCCGCACCTCGTGGGGCGCGGTACGCACGAGCGCGGGGTCGTAAGGGTCGGGAAGGTCGACACCGCGGCCGACCCACTCCCGCATGAGGGTCAGGTAGCGCTCGCGCCGCCACCCGCCGGGGTGCCCGAACGAGCGGGCGCGGGGACGCGTGTCGGTGCGCGCAGCCGGCGCCTTCCACCCCGAGAAGTCGGGGGCGGCGGCAGCGCCGAAGCCGTGGCCGCGGTCGTAGGCGGCACGGGCGTCGGAGGTGCCTACGAGCTCCCACGCGCGCTGCACCTGCACGAACACCGCGGCGTCGCCGCCGGTGTCGGGGTGGGTCTGCCGCAGCCGCAGCCGATACGCCTTGCGCAGCGCCTCGTCGTCGGCGGCGGGGTCGACGCCGAGCACGTCGTACGCCGAGGCGGACAGCGGACTGTCGAACACGTTCCCTCCCGGGGTCGGCCATCCAGGCTAGCGGCGCAACCCGGGCGTCAGCTCCACAGCGGCACGTCGGGGACGAACGCCAGCGCCTCCTCGGCGATTCCCGGGTCGACGTCGGCGAGGGCGCCCGGATGCCACCGGGGCGAGCGGTCCTTGTCGACCAGCTGAGCGCGGATCCCCTCCACGAGGTCGGGCTGGGTCTGTGCGAACCACATCACCAGGCCGTACTCCTGCGCGAGGGCGGCCCAGAGGTCCGGCAGGCCGCGCGCGCGGCGGACGGCGGCGAGGGTGACCGTCAGCGCCGTCGGCGACAGCGTCTCGAGCTCATCGGCGGTGGCGGATGCCGCGGGCTCCGGCCGCGCCCGCAGGCGCGCGACGATGTCGGCCACGGTGTCGCCGGCGAAGGCGTCGTCGATCCACTCCCGGTCCGCCTGCAGGCGGGACGGCCCTGCCGTGGCATCGAAGAGCAGGACGAGCTCGGTGGGGGTGTGGGGGTCGGCCCGGGTCTCGAGTGCGTGGTGCAGCTCGGGCAGGTGCTCTGACGGCACCAGATGATCGGCGAATCCGGCGTGGATGGCATCCGCGGCATCCATCGTCGTGCCGGTCAGCGCCAGGTACTCCCCCAGCCTGCCGGGCGCACGGCCGAGCAGCCAGGTGCCGCCGACGTCGGGGGTGAAGCCGATGCGGGTCTCGGGCATGGCGAGCCGGGATCGCTCCGTGACGACGCGTACGGCGGCGTGGCCGGCGAGTCCGATGCCGCCGCCCATCGTGATGCCGTCGGCGAGCACCACCACGGGCTTGGGGTATTCGGCGATCGCGGCGTTGAGCGCGTACTCGGCGCGGAAGAACAGGGCCGTGTCCCCTGGGCGCCCCGCGACGATCTGCTCGTACAGTCCGCGCACGTCTCCGCCGGCGCACAGCCCCCGATCGCCGGCGCCGTCCAGCAGCACGATCCCCACGTCGGGGTCCTCCCGCCAGGCGTCCAATGCGCCGTGCAGGTCCTCGACCATGCCCAGGTCGAGCGCGTTGATGGCGCGCGGACGGTCGAGCGTGAGATGGCCGACTCCGTGGCGGCGCTGCACGCGGATGCGGGTCTCGGGCGAGGTCTCTGTCACAGCCTCACGTTATATGGTTCGCATTCACCGGCCATCCCCGTCAGACTGGGGCGAAACGAGAGGTTGCCCGCATGCCCGACGGACAGGTGCTCGAGTTCTCCGGCCTCACCAAGCGCTTCGGCGCGCTGACGGCCGTCGACCGCTTCACGGCCCGCGTCGAACCCGGTCGAGTGACGGGGTTCCTCGGCCCCAACGGCGCGGGCAAGACCACGACGATGCGCATGCTGCTGGGCCTCGTGCGCGCCTCGGAGGGCACCGCCACGATCGGCGGCACTCCGTACGCGCAGCTGCAGCGGCCGCTGCGGAGCGTGGGCTCGGCGCTCGAAGCGTCGAGCTTCCACCCCGGCCGCACCGCCGCCGCCCACCTGACCGCCCTCGCCCAAGCCTCGGACGTTCCGGTCTCGCGGGTGGACGAGACGCTGGGGCTCGTCGGACTGGCCGATGTCGGCGGGCGCAAGGTCGGCGGCTACTCGCTGGGCATGCGCCAGCGGCTGGGCCTGGCCGCAGCCCTCTTGGGCGACCCGGGAGTACTCGTGCTCGACGAGCCGACGAACGGGCTCGATCCCGAGGGCATCCGCTGGATCCGCGATTTTCTGCAGGCGCTCGCCCGCGAGGGACGCACCGTCTTCGTCTCGTCGCACCTGCTGTCCGAAGTGCAGCAGACGGTCGACTCGCTGCTGGTGATCGCGCGAGGACGTCTGGTCTTCCAGGGCACGATCGACGACCTCGTCGACCCCAGGGAGTATGCCACCGTCGTCGACGCCCCTGATCGCGGCGCACTGGCGGCAGCCCTCGCCGCCGCCGGCATCGGCACCGAGCCGTTGCGCGCGGGACTGCGGGTCGCGGTGGCGGACCCCGCCGAGATCGGCCGCATCGCCGCGGAATCCGGCGTCGCCCTGTCGCTGCTGCAGCGCCAGGGCCCCTCGCTCGAGCAGGTGTTCCTCGAACTCGCGGACGGCCGTCGGGTGCACGCCAGTGCGGGCGGCGAGGCCGCGGAGCCGCCGGTCGACGCCGCGGCGGAAGGAGCCACGCGATGAGCCTCGTCGGCACGGTCAAATCCGAGAACACCAAGCAGTTCTCCACCTCCTCCTGGTGGATCCTCGCGATCGTGCTCCTCGTCTACGTCGGGTCGACGGCCGCCGCTCTGGCGTTCTTCTTCGCCGCCTCGGCCACCGGCCAGCTGGGTGGAGCGAACGCCCCGCAGATGCCGGCCGAGACCCTGCCCCCGCTGCTCTACAGCCTCGCCACCGCGATGGGGTACGTGTTCCCGCTCCTCATCGGCACGCTCATGGTGACCACCGAGATCCGCCACCAGACACTCACGCCCACGTTCCTGGCGACGCCGCGCCGAGGCAGGGTGCTGGCGGCGAAGCTCATCGTGGGAGTCGCCCTCGGCCTGATGTACGGCGTGATCGGCGTGCTGTCGTCGGTGGTCCCCTCGGCCGTGCTGCTGTCGGTGCAGGGCGTCGACACCCAACTCGGCGAAAGCGACACATGGGCGATGGTCGCGCGCATGCTCGCCGCCTTCGTGCTGTGGGTGTTCATCGGCATCGCCGTGGGCGCGCTGGTGCGCAACCAGATCGTCGCGATCGTGGGCGTGCTGGTCTTCACCCAGTTCGTCGAGCCGATCGCCCGCACGCTGGTGCCGTTCGTCGAGGGCGCCGGCGACGTGGTGCGGTTCCTCCCCGGCGCGGCTTCCGACGCCCTCGTGGGGGCGAGCCTGTACAACGCCGAGGTGATCATGGGCGCGGGCGGCGGCAACATGCTCGAGTGGTGGGCGGGCGGCCTCGTGCTGCTCGGCGTCGCCGCGGTGCTGCTGGTGCTGGCATACCTCTTCAGCTGGCGCCGCGACGTGGCCTGACGCGCTTCGGACGCTGCTGCCCGCTAGGCGGTGGCGGGCTTGGCCGCGGGCTTCGGCTTCGGCGCGCGCGCACGCGTCGTCCGGGCGCCCTCGGCGAGCTTGCCCTCGGGCTGGGTCGGCACCGCCGCCGTGGCGAGAGTCACGACGTCGGCGGGGTGCTCGCCGGCATCCACCTGCAGCGCCTGCACCAGCGCGAGGCCGTGCCGCGTGGTGAGCACCACGCGCTGGAACTCCGGGTGCCCCTCGAGGTCGATGACGACGCCGGGCAGGTGACGGCGGACGACGACGAAGTCCACACCGTTGACCGACTTCCAGGTGCCGATGGCGACGACCCCGGGAAACCGCGTGCCGGGGCTCTGGATGCCGCGCAACCACGTCCACGGGTCGTCGATGAGCTGCACCTTGGCGATCGTGTCGCGTTCGACGATCACATTCCCCTTGCGGAATGCGAGGGCGCGCTCGGTCCCCGACAGCACCACTTCGAGGCGGGTCGAGTCCAGGAGCAACGTCACCATGTGCTCCAGTCTGCCAGCGTCACGGTCAGGGTTTGCTTACGGGACGGCAACGATCTGCCGGGCCTCGCGCGCGTAGGCGGTGCAAGACTGGGGCGGTGACCCTTGCGCAGCCCGCTTCCTCGGCGGCGACAGTCCATGACACCCTCGACAGAGCGGCTTCCGGCGCCCTGCTCGACGCCGACGACGCCGAGGTGCTGCTGCAGGCGTCGGGTGAGGCGTTCGACCGGCTGCTCGACCTCGCGGCGCGACTGCGCGACGAGGGCCTGGCGGCATCCGGTCGCCCTGGTGTCATCACCTACTCCCGCAAGGTCTTCGTTCCGCTGACGACCCTGTGCCGCGACCGCTGCCACTACTGCGTGTTCGTCGACACGCCGGGCCAGCTGGCCGCTCGACACAAGCCGCTGTACATGACCGAGGCTCAGGTGCTGTCGGTGGTGCGGCAGGGGCAGGCGCACGGATGCAAAGAAGCGCTGCTGACCCTCGGCGACCGCCCCGAGGACCGTTGGCCCGCCGCGCGCGCCTGGCTCGACGACCACGGCTATACCTCGACGCTGGATTACGTCGGCGCGATGGCCCGGCTCATCACGGCCGAGACCGGCATGCTCGCGCATCTGAACCCCGGGGTCATGGGCTACGAGGAGATCCTGGCGCTGCGGCCGACCGCCCCCTCGATGGGCATGATGCTCGAGACCACCTCGACCCGCCTGTACACCGAGCCCGGGCAGGTGCACTTCGGCTCGCCCGACAAGGACCCCGCCGTGCGGCTGCGGGTCATCGACGACGCCGGCCGGGCGCGGGTGCCGTTCACCACCGGCATCCTCGTCGGCATCGGCGAGACGCTGCGGGACCGGGCGGAGTCGCTCGTGGCCATCCGCGACGCGCACGAGCGCCACGGGCACGTGCAGGAGGTGATCGTGCAGAACTTCCGCGCCAAGCCGCAGACGGCGGCGCAGTCCGCACCGGACGCGGACCTGCGGGAGTATGTCGCG
>NZ_JANJFJ010000179.1:0-8985 GCF_024626565.1 Microbacterium sp. zg.Y909 | reverse complement strand
AGGGCTCAGATGAGCGAGAGCTCCCGCAGCTTGGCCTCGACGTCGATGTCGGCGGGCTCGACGTGATGCGTCGCGTCGGGGTACACCACGACCGGGATGTTCGTGCGTCCGGAGATCTCCCGCGCGATGTCGGCGGCCGCGGGCTCGGCCTCGAGGTCGATGTACTCGTAAGCGACGCCGAGGTTGTCGAGCTGGGCCTTCGTGCGGCGGCAGTCGCGGCACCAGTCGGCGCCGAACATCGTAAGGTTGGCGGGTTTGTCGGTCATGGCACCAGCCTACGGCCGCGCCCTGTGCGCGGCCTCGTACGGTCAGGGGTCGGCGTGCTGTCCGACGACCTGTCGGGCCCGCGTGGCGGCAGCGGCGCGCGAGCGCCGCGGGGCGTAGACGACGAGTGCGTGGAACACGAAGCGCACGATGAAGGCCGCCACCAGCGTGAGCGCGGCGGCGAACACGGCGGAGAGATGGGTGCCCTCCACCAGCAGCCACATCACCGGGATGCGGATCAGCGCCTCGGCGTTGTTGAAGGTGAACGACTTCAGGAACCGATGGCGCATCAGCCCGGACTCCGACCGCATGTCGGCGAAGACGAGGTACTCCAGAAGCAGGAAGTTGCCGATGATCGTCACTTCGCTCGCGATCACGGCGGCCACGACGTATTCGACGCCGAGCCGCATGAGGCCCCACATGATCACGAGGTTCGCGACGGCGCCGAACCCGCCGACGAGGGCGAAGGCCGACATGCGGCCGAACCGCAGCATCGTCAGTTGCGTGAGAAAGCGGATGCCCTGCGTGAACGACGCCTTCGACGCACCGGCGTGACGCGGCGCGAAGTTGAACGGCACCTCCGCGATGCGCAGCTGCCGGCGGGCGAGCACTTCGAGCAGGATCTTGAAGCCGCGCGGATGCAGCGCCCTGATGTCGATGGCGTCGCGGTTGAGCAGGAAGAACCCCGTCATCGGGTCGGAGCATCCCGCGAGCTTGCGGGGGAACATCGCCTTGGTCAGCAGGTTCGAGGCGCGCGAGACCGTCGTGCGCGTGGCATCCGCCAAGCCCTTCGAGGTGCCGCCCGCGGCATAGCGCGATGCCACCACGACGTCGACGTCGCCGACTGCGGCCCGGTCGAGCAGTGAGGGGATGGTCTCGGGCGGATGCTGCAGATCGCCGTCCATGACCAGGCACCAGGGTGATCGGGCGGCGGCGAACCCCTCGAGCACCGCACCGCCCAGGCCGTCCGTCGCCGTGTCCCGATGCAGCAGGCGCACGGGGAAGGACGTTGTCGCGGCGGCAGCTTGCACGACCGCGGGGGTGTCGTCGGTGGAGTCGTCGACGAACAGCACCTCGAAGTCCCGGCCGGTCATGACCTCACCGATGCGGCCGAGCAGTTCGACGACGTTCGGACCTTCGTTATAGGTCGGGACGATGATCGTCAGATCCATCGGTCGTCCTGTCGTCTGGCGGGTGGGTCTTTCAGGGTAGCCCGTCACCCCACGAGGCGTCTGAGATCATCCACCGTCATGCCGTAGTTGATCCGAATGCAGGGAAGAGCGAGCTTGTCGGTGCCGGCCCTGACGTAGCCGTGCTCGATGGTGCGGGCCATCTCGAACCCCGCGAGGCGCAGGCCCTCCTTGGCAGTGTCGTTGTAGTGGCCGAAGGGGTACGCCACGACCTCCGCGGCACCGAGGATCTGAGCGGATGCCGCCATATCGGCCGCGATCTGCTCCGGCGACCAGTTGACGATGCGTCCCTGACCGTCGGCACCGGCCTCGTGCATGTCGTGCGTGTGGGAGCGCTGCAGTACATAGGGGTTCGGAGCCGGCTCGGAGCGGAACTTCGTGATGACGAAAGACGTGGCCAGGAGCCCCCTGGCCTCGACGACGGGAGCGGCCAGCTCGAGCCAGGTGTGGTGGGCGTCGTCGTCGGTGATGATGACGGACCGTTCAGGCAGGAACAGGGCGCCGTCGATGAAGGCGCTCAGCTCGTCCCACGTGGGCAGGTAGAAGCCGCCCTTGGCGAGGTAGTCCATGTGCGCTTCGAAGTCGCCGATGTAGGCATAGTTCAGGCGCAGCCAGTCGTCCTCGCCCTCCGGGTTCGTCGTGAACTGGTGGTACATCAGGATCGGGATCGCCGCGTCCTCGGCGGCGACGCGCTCGTGGGTCATCCACGAGCCGTACAGGGTCTGCTGCCGGTCGGCGCAGGTCGCGAGCAGCGCACCGTTGACGCGTGCGGCGGTCGTGTAGGCCGCGGCATCCGTCGCCGTCGGGTACCAGCCGGCGAACACCGCGTCGTCGCGCCGGGGGATCGGCAGGGCGCCGTACAGCGCTCCCTGGGAGACGAGGACCGGGTCAACCTCGACGCCGTCGATGGAGAAGGTGAGGGCACAGGCGTTCGCGTCATCGGTGCCGGCCAGCAGCTGTTCGGCAGGCGTGAGGGGCGGTGGCGCCGGGGTCGGCGCGGCGGTCGGGGTCTCTGCGGCCGGCTTCGCCGGGCCGTTGGCGTCGGCCGTCCGGGGCAGGGTGAGAGCGATGGCGACGACGGTGACGACGGCGATGACGGATGCCGCGACCAGCAGCAAGGGCCAGAGGCGCCGCCGCGACCGTCGCGCCCGCCTCGCGCCGCGTGCCGCACTGCCCGATCCCGACATCGTCGTCCTCGCCGCGCGTCACCGGCGACGCACTCGCGTTGATCCTATGGGTTCGGGCGGCGCTGCCCGGACGGGCGGCGGAGCGACCGGGGCCTAGTTCCTCCGGCCCCCGCGGGCGTCGAAGGCGGCGCCGAGCGAGATGCCGATGGCGACGCCGACCGCGAGCCACAGGGCGAGGTTGTCGGCCGCGATGCCGACCGCCGCGCCCACCGCGAGGCCCAGGGCCACGCCGATGCCGATGCCGGTTCCCTTGGCTGCGCCTCCGGTCGATTCGGGGTTCGTTTCGTTGTCCATGGGTACCAACGTACGGAGGGTGCAGGATCACAGCATCCGCCTGATGGGGGAGGTTTTCGATCTCCCTCGCGCGGGGGAGCGCGTGCTGTGCCGTGCACCGGCCTCGCGCGCCCACCCCGGCGGCCGTCAGTGGTGGCGCGACTGATCTACGGAACTCGCCGATCAACGATCGGTCCCTTGACATGCAAGTCGACACTTGCATATCTTGACCGAATGACCGACGTCTACCGGGCGCTCGCGGATGCGACTCGCCGACAGATCCTCGATCTGTTGGTCGGTCGGGACGGTGTCACGCTGTTCGAGATCTGCAGCCGGCTCGCCGAGTCGGGCACGGGCTCGTCGCGACAGGCCATATCTCAACACCTGGGAGTGCTGGAGGAGTGCGGCCTGATCAGCACCGAACGGGAGGGACGCACGAAACTCCACTGGCTGAACACCGCGCCGTTGCGGGAAATCACCCGGCGATGGCCAATCGACACAAGGGGGACGGACTGATGAAAGCACGACTGCACGTCATGAGCGTTTTCGTGGATGACCAGGAGAAGGCGCTCGCGTTCTATACCGATGTGCTGGGTTTCGTCACGAAGAATGACATTCCGCTGGGCGAGTATCGGTGGCTCACGGTGGTTGACGCCGACCATCCTGATGGCGTCGAGTTGCTGCTGGAGCCCGATGAGAACCCGGCCGCGAAAACGTATGTGGAGGCGCTCGCCGAGCAGGGCATTCCCTCGGCGTCCTTCGCGGTCGACGATGTGGATGCCGCCTACGCCGAACTCACCGCGCGCGGGGTGCGGTTCGTCCAGCCGCCGACGCCCGGGGGGCCGGTGCGCACCGCGGTGCTCGATGACACGTGTGGCAATCTGATCCAGCTCGTCAGCCCTGCATGACCGCGTCGGAGGGGTCGCTGCCGACGGGTTGCGCTGCGAATGCGTTCTCCTCGCGCGTCATCCGCGGGATGCGGAACAGGTCCCCGACCACCCACACGAGAATCGCGATGTGAGGCAGCAGCGAGAGCAGGATCACCGCGTCGTCTGCGAATGTGGTGGTCCCGCCGGGCGCTGCCCCATCGGAGATGACGTGGGCGATGATCTGTCCGATGAAGATGGTGAGGAAGCCGCCCAGCAAGAGAAGCCCCAGGGTGAGGCCACTGCGGTACCGGCGGAGGTAGAACCGGTGCAGGCCCACCGCGCCGCCCAGGAGGGCGAGCACGTATGCGACCCACACGTGCCTAGGTCCGCGCGCGACGCGTACGGGCAGCACGATGTAGTCGGGGCGCAAGCCAGCGGGCTCTGTGTTCGTCATGTGGGGTTCCTGTCTGTCGGGAGGGCAGGTGGCTCGGTGAGGTCGGCGCGGAGTGTCCATGCCGGCCACCAGCCGTCATGGAGCTCTCGGAGCGCAGCGGTGATGTGCTCGAGTTCGTCCGGGGTGAGGTTGCGGTCGGGTTCGCCGTTGCTCGAGTGACGTTCGCCTTCGAGGGTGCACAGTTGCGTGTGTTGCCATCGCCGGTGCCCGACAGGGAACACCTCCCGGAGTCCGCCGGCCGCAATAGCCAGCAAGACGTCTTCAAGGTGATCGGCGGCCGTCTCGGCCGACTCGTCGCACGCGTCGCACGAACACTGCGGAGCCACAGCGCGGAACAGGGCACCGCCTTGAATACGCACCGACTCCACCGTCGCCGTGATCGCCACGGTTGCTCCGGTGGAAGGCCGCAGCACCAGTTGCGTCTCCTGATCTACGGTCTTCCGGTCGACGTCTACGAGGTACCAGGTCTGCAGATGCCCGATCAAGGCATCCAGGTCCAGCAGCAACGGCGCGAACCGGCCTAGGTGGGAGAGCCGCGAGTACGCCTCCTCCGGGGGCCCACCGTTCCCCCACCGGGTTCCGTACCTGATGACCTGTCCGTCGGCATCCCGGTAGTCCTCTTCAGGGAAGGGCGGACGTGTGAAGGGGACGGGTGGGACCTGCAGAACCGGTTGCGAGCCGCTTGCCGTGAGCGCGTTCGTCTCCTGAACGTCTTGGTCTGCTTGAGGCCACGAGGACAGCTCCTCCGTGAACGCGTCCAGCTGTTCGGGCTGCTCCACCATGATCCGCACCAACCCCGCCACCGGGATGGATCGGGTTGACGTTCCCACCTCGAGCTCGGGCGTCACGCGCCATGTCGCCGCCGGATGCACCACTGAGATCACGTTCCCCACGAAACGCGCCGCCGACTCTGCCAGCTCTGGTGACTCCAACACGGCAGGGTGGTCGGCGAGAAACCCCCAAAGCGCCGAAAGGTCGGCTGCGAATACTGCAGGATCCGAGCCCTCTTCCTGCATGTAGGACGCGAACTGCTCGAACCCTTCCACGAACCGGACCGGAGCCGGAGCCGGAGGTTCGGAGCGGGGCCAGACCAGCGTGGCTGTAGACGAGGTCGGCTCAGGCAGTGCCCGCACCGGTGCGGGAAAGATGCTCTCTGCCACTTACGCGACCGCCTTCTTGCGAACGCTTGGAGGGCACAGGCCCGTGCCTCGTGATGAGCATTCCATAAGACGCACATCACGTGTCCAAACAATGGCGTCGGCATTGTCGGACGATGCGGCTCCGATGATGGCGATACTGGCGTGAGGAGCCCTGAAGCCCTCGGGCGCCGTCAGTGACCCGTGTGGGCTCGGGCGAGTTCCGAAGTGGGCAGCTCGCAGAGGATCGCTCCCACGGGTCGGCGGCCCCGCTCGGCTCGCTGATGGGTTTCGATGATCTCGAAACCGACCGCCTCGAGAGCCGCGTGCAGATGGTGGGTCGGCCACCGATAGGCGCGGACCACAGCATGATCGAAGGCCTCGACGCTACCGCCATGGAAGTAGCCGAGTAGGAGTGTGCCGCCGGGGCGAAGGGTCCGGGCGAACTCCGCGAGCGGCGTCGTGATCTGTGACGGTTCGTGGTGGATGGTGGAGAACCAGGACAGGATGCCGTCGAGGGCGCTGTCCGGCTCGTCAATTGCGTCGATGCTTCCGAGGTCAAAGCGCGCCGCGGGGTAGGTGGCTCGGGCATGGTCGATGAACTCCGGGACGAGATCTATGCCGTGCACGTCCACGCCGAGGCTTGCGAGATGGTTCGTCCAGTGTCCCGGGCCGCACCCCGCGTCCAGAACGCGACCGGCTGCCGACTCTGCCCACGCTTCTACGAGATGACGGTCGCTGGGGTGCACCGCACTCATCGAACCGACGACGTCCGCATACTCCGAAGCGCGAGCCGAGTACTCGGTGATTACGTCCGTCACATAGCGAGGCTACCGAGGGCCGCAGGGAGTGGAAGTGTCGCTGACCAGGGAAAAGCGAAACCCCCGCCATGTAGAAGCTAGGCGAGGGTTTCTAGGGTGACTGTAATGATCACCCGTGTGGCTCCGACGGGCGTCGATCCCGTGACCTCACGATTTTCAGTCGTGCGCTCTACCAACTGAGCTACAGAGCCGCGCGGCTGTGATGCTCGCCGCGTCCGACGCGAAGGGCCCTCTCGAAAAAGGGCCCGTCGCTGTGGAGCGACCCTGACGGGACTTGAACCCGCGACCTCCGCCGTGACAGGGCGGCACGCTAACCAACTGCGCTACAGGGCCATGCATATTCAATTGTAGGTGTGACCCCAACGGGATTCGAACCCGTGCTACCGCCGTGAAAGGGCGGCGTCCTAGGCCGCTAAACGATGGGGCCGAGTGAACCCTGTGGGACGAACCCGGTGCTCACGCTTACCGACGCTCAAGCATATGCACTGGTTGGCCAAAACGCCAATCGAGGGCGCGCCGTACTCGTCGGAGGGCTGTTGAGACGGCACGATGGGCGCGAGGATGTGCGCGACGACCGGGCGGCGATGCCTGAGAAAACCGTTGCGGATGTGACTGATGTTGCTACTGTGAAGACGTCTTCGACTCCCCCCGATCTGGCGAAGAGATGAGGTGCCGCGTGCGGTTCACGCGCATCGACGACCCCGAAGAGTGCGGTTGCGCGCCGACTCCTGCGGAGCAGCGCGCCTTCGCGGGCGGCGTCACCCGGCGTGGCGCGCTCACCGTCGGCGCGTTCGGTCTCGTGGCTGCGGGCGCTCTCGCCGCTCCGTTCGCGCCGGTCGCGTTCGCCATAGCCGGATACCCCTCGTGGGACGACGTGCAGCGGGCCAAGGCGAACGAGGCGTCCAAGAACGCCGAGGTCGCCCGCATCGAGCAGCTCATCAACGACCTGACCACCGACGTCGCCAACAAGCAGGCAGAAGCAGAGCGTCTGGGGTTCGAGTACCAGGCCGCGCAGGAGGCGTACGAGGCAGCGGTCGACCGCGCCGAATCGCTGCAGGCTCAGGCCGACGCCGAAGAGGCCCGCGCGCTCGAGGCCGCGCAGAAGGCCGGACGGGTCGCATCCCAGCTCTACCGCAACGGGGGCGACGACACCTCGCTGGAGCTGTTCTTCTCGGGTTCCGCCGCGACCGCCGACGATCTGCTGGCGCGACTCGGCACGATGGACAAGCTCCTCGCCGCCAACCAGGCCGTCTACACCGACGCGGTCAGCGCCCGCGACAACGCGCAGAGCCTGAGCGACCAGGCATCCGTCGCCCGTGACGCCCGCGATGAGCTGAAGCGTGAAGCCGAGGCCAAGATGGTCGAGGCTCAGGCAGCGGCCGAGGCGGCCCAGGCGGCCCTCGCCGCTCAGACCGAGCACCTCGGCACGCTGCAGGCGCAGCTCGCCGCGCTCAAGGACACCACCGCGCAGACCGTGGCGGGCTACCAGGCCGGCGTCGAAGCCGAGCGTCGTGCTCGCGAGGAGCGCGAGCGCAAGGCCAGGGAAGAGGCCGCGCGCCGCGCCCAGGAAGAAGCCGACCGCATCGCCCGTGAGAACGCGGCCCGGCCTCCGGCCAGCGGCGGCGGTGGTGGCGGCGGCGGTGGCGGTGGTGGTGGCGGCTCCGGCGGCGGCGGCGGTTCTGGCGGCGGCCAGGGCTGGGTGCGCCCGCACGGCGGCTGGATCAGCTCGTGGTTCGGCAACCGCGGCACCATCTGCTCCAACGGATACTGCAGCGGCAGCGGCCACCGTGGCATCGACTTCGCCAACGGCTGCGGAGCGTACATCTACGCCGCGGCCGCCGGAACCGTCGTCTTCGCCGCCGAGAGTGGCACGTGGGGCAACTACGTCAAGATCGACCACGGCGGCGGCATCGTCACCGGCTACGCGCACATCCGGCCCGGTGGCTACGCCGTCGGCTGGGGTCAGCGCGTCTCGGCCGGCCAGGTCATCGCCTACGCGGGCAACACCGGCGCGTCAAACGGATGCCACCTGCACTTCGAGGTGTACCGCAACGGCACGCGCATCGATCCCGCTCCGTACCTGCGCGACCACGGCGTCTCGGTCTAGCAACGACGAAGGGCGGATGCCGCAGCACCCGCCCTTCGTGAAGACTGCCGTCGTCAGACGGTCTTGGGAGCTTCGCCCTCACCCTGGGTGCGGGTCTGCTCGTCGTGGTCGCGGAAGCGGTCGAAAGCCTCGCTGACCAGGCGCTCGGCCTCGGCGGCATCCGCCCATTCGTCGACCTTGACCCACTTGCCGGGCTCGAGGTCCTTGTAGTGCTCGAAGAAGTGGTTGATCTCGCCCTTGGTCCACTCGTCGAGGTCGGACACGTCCTGCACGTGGTCCCAGCGGGGGTCCTTGGCGATCACGGCGACGACCTTGTCGTCACCGCCGGCCTCGTCGCTCATCTTGAGCACGCCGACGGGACGCACGCGCGCCATGACGCCGGGGAACAGGTCGCGGTCGAGCAGCACCAGCACGTCGAGCGGGTCGCCGTCCTCGCCGAGCGTGTTCTCGAAGAACCCGTAGTTGGCCGGGTAGCCCATCGGCGTGAACAGCACGCGGTCGAGGTACACGCGGCCGGTGCCGTGGTCGACCTCGTACTTCACGCGGCTGCCGCGGGGGATCTCGATGACGGCGTCGTACGCGCCCATACTGGTGCTCCTTCAGACGTGGGTGGGATGCGGCGACCAGCCTAGTCGGGCGGCGTTCGCACCATAACTCCGGTGGACCGGGGTGTTCGGCGGCTGC
>NZ_JANJFJ010000178.1:0-9001 GCF_024626565.1 Microbacterium sp. zg.Y909 | reverse complement strand
AGCTTCGCCTCGCCGTTGGAGGGGGTGTCCATCCCCGCCATGATCTTCAGGATCGTCGACTTGCCGGCGCCGTTCGGTCCGACCATGCCGATCTTCGCGCCCGGCAGGAACGACATGGTTACGTCGTCCAGGATCAGCTTGTCGCCGACCGCTTTGCGGGCACGGACCATCTGGTAGATGTACTCAGCCACGGGGGTAAACGCTCCTTAGATGCGCGGGAATCGGATGCTCGAGAGCATCGTCGCGCGGCGACAGGACATGCGAGAGGTCCTCAGCCGCACCCGGTCAAGTCTACGGGGCGTTCTGGTCGGCCCCGCCCGGGGCGCCGGGGGCGCCCGGGACCGCCGAACTCACCAGTCGATGGGGCGGGTGTCGCCCAGCAGGCAGACGCCGCCGGCGAGTGCCGGTACGACCGACGTCACGAGGGCGCCGGTGACCGGACCGACCTGACCCAGGAGGCACTCCTCTCCCCACTGCACGGAGAACTCCAGTGTCTCGGCCGCGTTGCCGATCGTCGACATGTCTTCCGTCACCTGCATCGCCCCTTTGTCGAAGCCCGCGGCGACCAGGGCATCGACGTAGGCTCGCCCTTCGGCGTTCTGCGGCGACTCCCACACCGTCTGCGCGACGGCGGTGAACAGGGGCAGGTTGTCTTCGGCGGAGCCGTCGGGCAAGAGCACCGGACCGGTCGGCTCAGGCGTCGAGGCGGAGGGCGTAGGCGCCGGCTCGACGGCCGTCGTGGGCGCCGGCTCGGGTACCGGCGTCGCCGCGCACCCCGTCGCGAGGAGCAGTGCACTCGCGAGGGTCAGCGCGGCTCGCCCGGCGCGCCCACCCGAACGCCCACCGCGCGCAACCGCGACCGGAGTTCCTGGTTCAGGGGCAGATGACGTGGGATGACGGAGCACCCCGGAAGTCTAGGGTGAGTGCGCCTCCCCACGAGGTCAGAAGGGCGTCTCCTCGCCGTCTGCGAGGTGCGGCGCGCCCGCGGTGACGAGCGCGGGTTCCCCCGTCGACGGGGTCGAGGGGTCCCCCGCTGCACCCGGCCCGGCGGTGTTCCCGTTTTCGTCGTCCGAACCACCCGCGGGCGGCAGCGCCCAGCCGTCGGCGTCGACGTGAGCGGTCGGAGCAGGCTCCGCCGGCACGCCACCGGGCGCCTCGGCTCCACGCGCCGCGCGGGTGAAGGTGGTGGTGCCCCAGCGCAGGTCGGGCCCGATGGCGTGCGCGTCGACATCGGCGGTGACCCCGCTGCGACTGTCGTTCTCCCAGGTGCGCAGGCGCAGGGTGCCGACCACGATGACGCGGTCTCCCTTGCGCAAGGACCTCAGCGCGTGCTCGGCCAGGCTGCGGAACGCCGACACGTGGTACCAGTTCGTATAGGCGTCGACCCACGTGTTCGCTTCCTTGTCGAACCGACGCTGAGTACTGCCGACACGGAAGGCGACGACGACGTCGCCGCCTGCCGTGGACCTCCGCTCCGGATCGGCGGCGAGGTTGCCGGTGACGGTGATCAATTCGCTCATGGTGGGACCTGTCCTCTCGATGTGGAGCGGGGGTTTCCCCGCCGCTTCGGCACCCGCGTGCCCGTCGGGTGCCGAAGCGCTTCCACCATGCCCATGCCGGGCCGCAGGCGATGCGGGCAGGCACCCGTTCCGGGGATGCATCCGCACGATCCCCTCCTGTGGAGGGCGCGGTGCCTGCTGTCCCCGGCGCGAACCGGGATGTCCGTGGTCGGACATACGTTCGATTCCAGGAGGCGTCGATGATCACAATGCAGGCCCCCGTGCTGGTGAAGTCCGCGACGGGCAGCAAGCTCGTCGACGCCGCGCCTGACCTCTGGCGCGTGGTCGGCCGCGACGGACGCGTGGTCGGGCACCTCGGCCGCGTAGCCGAGGGATCCGACGTGAGGTACAGGGCGCTCCGCTACCACCCGGGCCGGGGCCGGCTCATCCCGATCGGCGAGTTCTGGTCTGCCGACGATGCCGTGCAGTGCTTGTTCTCGAGCCGGTGACGTCGGCGAGGACGCCCCGCGTCACAAACGCGCCCGGCCCGCGAATCGTGCGGTTGACTGACGGTGTGACACGACGGGTGCTGCAACTGCTGGGAGGGCTGCTGCTCTTCGGGGCGGGCTGCGCTCTGATGGTGCAGGCGGGCATCGGTTTGGATCCCTGGACCGTGCTGGCCCAGGGGATCTCTCGGCAGACCGGGATCGGCATCGGCTGGGTGGCCAACCTGCTCGGATTCCTGGTGCTTCTCCTGTGGATCCCGCTGCGTCAGCGGCCTGGGGTGGGCACGGTGGCCAACATCGCCCTCGTCGGCACCAGCATGCAGCTGACGATCTGGGTCGTCCCCCCGCCGACCGGCTGGCTCGCGCAGGGTGCGGTGTTCTTCGCCGGGCTCGTGGCCGTAGGCGTCGCATCCGGCCTCTACATCGGCGCGCGGTTCGGACCCGGCCCGCGCGACGGGCTGATGACGGGCCTCAACGCGCGGTTCGGCTGGCCGATCTGGACCTGCCGTTTGGTGGTCGAAGCGACCGTGCTGGTGGCCGGGTGGCTGCTGGGTGGCACGGTCGGACTGGGAACCGTGCTGTTCGCCGTGCTCATCGGACCGCTCGTGCACGCCACGCTGCCGTGGTTCGACACGCGGCGTCCCTCGGCGAAGGAACCCGCCGAGGCGCCGCAGCCTTCCGCGTGACCCTCAGTGCTCGCGGAACTGCGGCCACTCCGAGCCCGGGGTCATCTGCGCGTGCAGTGCACCCTTCGCAGCCTCCATCGACGGATACATCCCGTGCACGTCGTCGGCTCCCGCCATGGTGACGACGTAGGCCTCCTCCATCTTGCGGATCGTTCCGGCGACGCCCCCGCTCCCGTATGCCACCCAGAGCTGCGTGCGCTTCTCACCTGCACTCATCCTCGAACCCCTTTCGACACGTGCACGCTACGCCGCAGATCGGCGGACCGCCATGGACCCCCCACCGAAGTCGGCACGTGATCCCGGTAGCCTGGACGGGACCCCCCGTAGCTCAGTGGATAGAGCAGGAGCCTTCTAATCTCTTGGTCAGGCGTTCGAATCGCCTCGGGGGGACGTCAGGTCGGCGTCGGGGGCCACACGTAGGATGGAGCCCATGGTGGCGGCTTCAGAAAACGACAGGCTCGTGTGGATCGACTGCGAGATGACGGGACTGGACCTCGCCGTCGATGAGATCGTCGAGATCGCCATCGTGATCACCGACTTCGAACTGCGCGCAGTCGATCCGGGTTTCCAGATCGTCATCAAGCCGGATGCCTCGGCGCTGGCGAACATGAACGACTTCGTGACCACGATGCACGAGTCCTCCGGACTGCTCGCCGAGCTGCCGCAGGGCGTCAGCCTCGCGCAGGCCGAGCACGAGGCACTGGAGTACATCCAGCGCTTCGTCCCCGTCGAGGGTAAGGCTCCCCTCGCGGGCAACACGATCGGCACCGACCGCATGTTCCTCGCCAAGTACATGCCGCGTGTCGACCGCTGGCTGCACTACCGCAACGTCGACGTCTCGAGCATCAAAGAGCTCTCGCGGCGCTGGTACCCCCGCGCGTACTTCAACGCGCCGGCGAAAGAGGGCGGGCACCGGGCCCTCGCGGACATCCAGGAATCGATCCGCGAACTCGCGTACTACCGCGCCGCGGTCTTCGTGCCCGAGCCGGGTCCCTCCAGCGACGAGGCGCGTGCCGCCGCGGCATCGGCCGTGTCGTCATTCGCTCCAGAGATGTGAGAGAATTTAGAGGTTGCCCGCTCAGGCGGGAAGACATGGTGGGTATAGCTCAGTTGGTAGAGCGCGGCCTTGTGGTGGCCGATGTCGCGGGTTCGAGCCCCGTTACTCACCCCAAGAAGTGCCGAGAGGCACGATGATGATCGATATGGATGCTGCGGCGTTCGAGGCGCTCGTCGTGGACGAACTGGATCGCCTTCCGGATGACATGGTCGGCGGACTCGACAACGTCGTGTTCGTCGTCGAGGACCTCCCCGAAGACGGCAGCCTCGATCTGTTCGGCCTGTACGACGGCTGGGCCCTCACCGAGCGCGACCGCTACGGCATGGGCGAACTGCCCGACCGCATCATCGTCTATCGGCAGCCGCACCTGCACGCCTGCGGGTCGGTCGAAGAGCTTCGCGACGAGGTGCACACCACGCTGGTGCACGAGATCGCGCACTTCTACGGCATCGACGACGACCGCCTGCACGAACTGGGATGGGCCTGATGGGCCTCGCAACGCCGGATCTCGACGAGATCACACGTCTGGACGAGCTCGCCGAAGCTGACCGTCCGTGGCAGACGGTGGTGTGGAACGACCCGGTCAACCTGATGAGCTACGTCGTGCACGTGTTCCGCGAGTACTTCGGGCACTCCCCCGAGGTCGCGACCCGCCTCATGCTCGCCGTCCACCACGAAGGACGCGCGGTCGTCGCGGAGGGCGCGCGCGAACAGATGGAGCTGCACACGCAGGCGATGCACGACTACGGGCTCTGGGCGACCGTGCAGCAGGCGCCGGCATGACCGACCAGGGACACATCGTCATGGAGATCACCCTCGTCGAGGGTGCCCACCTCGCCGACCTCGTCTCGCAATTCCTCGAGCTGCTCGATGAGGGCGGCCGTTCGGGCGCTCGCCCGCCTGATGACCCGGCCATCGCGCGACTCGTCCCGGACGCGTACCGGGACGACGCGGATGCCGCGCGTGAATTCCGCGCGCTGACGGCATCCGATCTGCTGGGTCGCCGCCGCGACGATGCGCGCGCCGTGCTCGACGACCTCTCCCCCGGCGGACAGGGGCTGCATCTCACTGACGTGCCTCCCGATTCCCTTGCCGAGACACTCGCGGTGACGCTCACGGGCGAGCGCGGCCGCGCCTGGTTGCGCACCCTGAACGCGCTGCGCCTCGTGCTGGCGACCCGCTTGGGCATCGACGGCGAGGACGACCACGACGCCGGTGACCGGCGCTTCGCCATCTACGACTGGCTCGGCTATCGGCTGGACGGATTGGTCGCCGCACTCGGGCGATGACCTGAGCCGCTTCGCGGCCGTTTCGTCAGGGGATCTGGAAGACGTGCGTCGCGCGCTCGCGAGGGCTGTTGCGTGCGAGGTGGCGTTCTTCCTGCTCGGCCCACCGAGTCCAGTACGGGCGGAAACCATCGCCGTCGCGGGCCAGTGCCCGCGCTTGGCGGGAGACCGCCGGTGACTCGAGCCACGCGCGCACGTCGCCGAGCCGCGCGTTCTCCGGGGTGAGCAGGCCCGCGCCCTCGACGATCAGTGGCAGGGAGGGGTCCACCGCGTGCGCCTCGGCGCGCGTGCCGGACTCCCAGTCCCACCGCTGCCAGACACCGATCAACCCGCGCGCGTGGGGGCGGAGGATCTGGTCGCGCGCGTAGACGGCACCCTCAAAGAGGCCGTCCCACCCGGGATACAGGGAGTCCAGCGCCACCAGCTGCACCCGACCGCGCTGCGGCCATCGGGCCACCAGTTCGCGCGCAAGCGTGGACTTTCCCGCGCCGCTGCGGCCGTCGATGAGGACCACCGGATTGGACGCGCCCACGGCTCGTACCGCTGCGACGAGACGATCCGTCGCCGCGCGAAGAGCCGGGGACAGCGCGCGGTCGTTACTTCTTGAGGGCGCGGATGACACGGCTCAGTGCGCGACCGGCGACCCAGACGAAGGGAATCGCCACCGCGACGAACGAGACGATGTTCGGCTCGAACCGCAGATCATCGCCCTTGCGCACGTATGCGCCGAGCGGGATGGCATAGCCGCCACCGCCCCCGCCGCCGTTCCCGTCGGCATCCGCTCCGCCGCCGAACCCCGTCCAGGCGAGGGCGACAGGGACGAGGGTGATGCCGTCGAGCTCCTGCTTCTCTCCGTAGACGCTGGTGACGCCGTAAGAAGCGGACTGCTTGCCGAGGTCCAGTGCGATGTTGGCCATTCCCCCACCGTACCGGGCCGCGCGCCTGCGGCCCAGCATCCGGTGGGTCAGTGCTCGGGTGGGCCCTGGGGGCGGCGCTCCGGGCGGGGATTCGTCGGCAGAGCGCCGAGGTCCCGGGTGCCTCCCAGCAGCGTCGCGCGGGTGACGGCGGCGCGGCCGAATCGCTCGCGGGCTCCGTCGAGGGCCTCCTCCACGCGGCGCCAGTCCTCGTCGTCGTCCCAGAGGGCCAGTGGCGCGCCGCCGGCGGGTCGCAGGTTCTCCGCGCGCACGCCGATGAGTCGCACCGGCATGCGCAGGTCGATCTGGTGGAACAGGTCCCACGCGGCATCCCCGATGCGCTGCCCCACCGCGGTCGGTTCGGGAAGCGTCTGCGACCGGGTGAGCGTGCTGAAGTCGGCGAAGCGCAGCTTCAGGGCGATGGTGGCCGCCTCCCAGCCGTTCCCGCGCAAACGGGCGCCGACGCGGTCGGCGAGCCGGCGCAGTTCGGTGCGCAGCACGGCGGGGTCGGCGATGTCGTCGTGGAAGGTCTCCTCATGTCCGACGCTCTTCTCGATGCGCTCGGTCTGCACCTCACGGGCATCGACGCCTCGCGCGAGGTGCCACACCCGCTCGCCCATCGCCGGACCGAGCGCTCGGTTCAGCACACCGCGCGGGGTGGCGAGCACATCGGCCACGGTGCGGATGCCGCGGGTCTCCAGCGCCACGGTCGCCTTGGGGCCGACCCCCCACAGGGCGCTCACCGGGCGCGCGGCGAGAAACGCCTGGGTGTCGGATGCGCGGACGATCAACAAGCCGTCGGGCTTGGAGATGGTGGATGCCATCTTCGCGACGTGCTTGGTGGCCGCGACCCCGACGCTGCACGTCAACCCGGTCTCGTCGAGCACGCGCACCCGCAGCAGCCGTCCGATCTCGCCGGGCGATCCCCAGAGGCGGCGCGCTCCGTGAACGTCGAGGAACGCCTCGTCGATCGACAGCGGCTCGACCAGCGGGGTGATCGAGTGGAAGATCTCCATGACCTGCTGGGACAGGGCGAGGTAGCGGTCGAAGTGCGGCGCGACGACTGTCGCCTGCGGGCACAGACGCAGGGCCTGGCTGACCGGCATTGCCGACCGTACGCCGAAACGGCGCGCCTCGTACGAGGCGCTCGAGACGACGCTGCGCCCCTCGGGCGACCCGATGATGATGGGCTTGCCCTTCAGTGACGGGTCGTCGAGCACCTCTACGGCGGCATAGAAGGCATCCATGTCGACGTGGAGGATGCGCGTGCCGGTGTCGTCGGCGCCGTCCGGCGAGACGATGCGCCCCGTTCCGTCCCCGCGTCCCATAACCCCATCATCCCCGCATCCCCCGACACCCGAGTGAGTATTCGGGCGTCCGAGTGAGTATTCGGTACGACGGGTGAGTACTCACTCGCGCCTGCGAATACTCACTCGCGCCCGCGAATACTCACTCGGCGGCGCGGGAGAGGATCAGCTCGCGCACGCGCGCGGCGTCGGCCTGGCCCTTCATCGCCTTCATGACGGCACCGATCACCGCTCCGGCGGCCTGCACCTTGCCGTCGCGGATCTTCGCCATCACGTCGGGCTGGGATGCCAGCGCCTCGTCGATCGCCGCGATCAGCGCGCCGTCGTCCGAGACCACCGCGAGCCCGCGGGCGTCGACGACCTCCTGTGGCGAGCCCTCGCCGGCGATGACGCCCTCGAGCACCTGCCGGGCCAGCTTGTCGTTGAGCGTGCCGGCATCGACGAGAACCTGCACCGCGGCGACATCGGCCGGCGACACCAGTTCGCTCGGCTCCCGGCCCGCCGCGTTCGCGAGGCGCGTGATCTCGCCGGTCCACCACTTGCGGGCGGCGGCGGGCGATGCGCCGGCGGCGATGGTCGCTTCGACCTCGCCCAGCAGGCCGCCGTTGGCGACGTCCTGGAACTCGAGGTCGGTGAATCCCCAGTCCGCCTTCAGACGGCGGCGCCGGGCAGCCGGCGGCTCCGGAAGCGCCGCACGCAGCTCTTCGATCAGCTCCGCGGAGGGCACCACGGGCAGCAGGTCGGGCTCCGGGAAGTACCGGTAGTCGTCGGCGTCGGACTTCGGCCGACCCGGCGACGTGGTGCCGGTGTTCTCGTGCCAGTGGCGCGTCTCCTGGATGATCGTGCCGCCGTCGGCGAGGATGGCCGCCTGCCGCTGGATCTCGTACCGCACCGCCCGCTCGACCGACCGCATCGAGTTGACGTTCTTCGTCTCGGTGCGGGTGCCCAGCGGCGGTGTCGGCTCACCGGGGGCGACGCGCGGACGCAGCGACACGTTGGCGTCGCAGCGGAGGTTGCCGCGTTCCATCTTCGCTTCCGAAATACCGAGGCCACGCACGATGTCGCGGATCGTCGCGATGTACGCCTTCGCAATCTCAGGCGCCCGGTGCTCCGCGCCGATGATCGGCTTCGTCACGATCTCCACCAGCGGCACCCCGGCGCGGTTGTAGTCGACCAGCGAGTACTCGGCGCCCTGGATGCGACCGGTCGACCCGCCCATGTGGGTGAGCTTGCCGGCATCCTCCTCCATGTGCGCGCGCTCGATCGGGATCACCACGGTGTCGCCGTCGGCGAGCTCGATCTCGACCTCGCCCTCGAAAGCGATCGGCTCGTCGTACTGCGAGATCTGGTAGTTCTTGCCCAGGTCCGGGTAGAAGTAGTTCTTGCGCGCGAAGCGGCTCGACGGCGCGATCGAGCAGCCGAGGGCCAGGCCCAGGCTGATCGACGACCGAACGGCCTCGGCATTGACCACCGGCATCGAGCCGGGAAGACCCATGTCCACCGGCGCGACGAGGGTGTTCGGACCCGCGGCGTGGTTCTTCTCGTTGGCGGGGTTGCCCGCGCCGGAGAACATCTTCGTCTCGGTGTTGAGCTCGACGTGCACCTCGAACCCGAGAACGGGCTCGAACAGTTCGAGGGCCTTGTCGAAGTCCATCAGCTTTGCCTTGGCCATCAGCGGGTCCCTCCCAGGATCGGTGCGCGGTCCAGCAGCGGGCCACCCCAGCGGTCGACGAGCATCGCCTCCAC
>NZ_JANJFJ010000177.1:0-9072 GCF_024626565.1 Microbacterium sp. zg.Y909 | reverse complement strand
ATCGGGATCTTCACCTCGGCGCCGCTGAGCACGCGCGCGGTCAGGTCGCGCGGACGCGGGGCCTGGTTGTTCTCGACGTCGACGTCGAGGATCTGGATGGTGACGTACCCGGCATCCTTCTGTCCGAGGGAATCCGCGATCTCGTAGGTCACGTACACGGTCTTCGCCTCGGGGCCGGCGCGGAAGCGCAGGGTGTCCTCCGACACGAACGCATCGCCGTCGGCAGGAGCAGGCAAGGGCTCGATGAGGTCGGGCAGCAGCGTGATGAGGTCGCCGCTCGGGTGGTAGTCGTTGTCGAGCACCGGGATGCTGACGACGTCGCCGGCCCGCACGACCACGGTGTCGTCGGCGGCCACGGGCGGCCGCAGCTGCGTCGGCGCGGGGATCGGGATGACGACGACGTCGCCCTGGGCGGAGTGGGCTCCGTTGGAGATCTGGTACTGGATCGTGACCGGCTGCGAGAGACCGGACTGGTCGGTCACCAGCAGGTACCGGTGGTCGATGACGGCGACCGAGACGCGGGCGTCGGGCGGAACGGTCACCGACTGCACGACGAGGATGCCGCCGGCGGGATCGGAGTCGTTGGCGAGCACGTCGATGCGCACGTCCTTGCCCGACGGCAGCAGAGCGACGTCGCGCACCGCGATGGGCTTCTCGTCGGGGTCGGCGGCGGCGAGCACGTCGACGCGCACGAGCCCGATGACGGTCTGCGGCCCGTCGGTGGCGAGGTACTGCACGTAGTACACGCCGGGGGTGGACGAGGAGAACGAGAAGGTGCCGGTGTTGTAATCCGGCGAGAGCTGGGCGCCGGCGACCTCGGTGACGCGGGCGAGCCGCAGCGGCGCGCCGCTGGGAGAGATGTCGTTGTCGAGCGGCGAGATCGTCGTCTTCTCACCCACGCGCACCACGACGTGATCCGGCGACGTGATGGGCTTGGTCGAGCCCACGGGGCGCACATCCACCTGCACGACGCCGACGGTGTCCTCCTGGCCGTCGGAGACCGTGATGGTGACCTCGCGCCGGCCCTGCACCGACCCGATCGCGCGGAAGGTGATCTCGCCCGCAGAGGTGAAGTCCACCTCGTCGCCGCCGTCGGTGGTCGCCGCACGCAGGAACATGTCGTCGCCGTCGGGGTCCATCCAGTCCAGCAGCGTGTCGTACGTGACCTGACCGCCCTGCTCGACGATGACCACGGGGATCTTGCGCTGCAGCGGCGCCTGGTTGACCGACCACGGACGCACCTCGAGCGACACCGTCGCCTGATCGGTGCCTCCCGGCCGGCCGTCGTTCACCTCGTACGTGAAGGTGTCGCTGCCGGTGGCGTTCTCGGGCACGGTGACCTGCAGGGCCCGGCCGCCGTAGATGGGCGAGAGCTCGCCCACCGACACCCCGCCCTGCGCGCTCGCGGTGAGCACGTCACCGTCGGGATCGTTGTCGTTGTCGAGCACGGGCAGCACCGTGGTGCGGCCCGGGCGCACGCCGAAGTCGTCGTCCTCGGCCACCGGCGGGTGGTTCACCTCGGTGCGCTCGGGAAGCGAGGTCTCCTCCGACACCTCGGTGGAGGTCTGCTCGGTCTCGTCGCCGCCTTCGGGCGGGATGATGTCGTCCCAGTTGTCGATGAGTTCGAGCGACTGGGTCACCGTCCAGGCCGAGCCGGTCGCGACGTCGTTGAGCACCACCACGTCGCGGTTCACGCGGAAGACGGCCGTGGCATCCGGGCTCATGCCGGGGATGTCGGCGACGAGGTCGTCGCGGTCCTGCGGGCAGTCGCGCACGAACCGGGCCGAGCCGCCCCACGCGCCGTACACGCACCCCTTCAGCGACACGGGTGCCGCCGGGGCGCCGGGCGCGCCGGCGTCGGTCTCTGCGACCGGTCCGTCGCCGAGCGGCACGGTGACGAGTTGTGTCGCGGTGGCGTAGCTGACGTGCTGCGCGTAGGGAGACGGATGCTGCAGCACCGCCTCGTCGACGTCGTCGAGGTCCCGCATGCCCAGCCCCTGCACCCACAGCCGCGCGTCGGTGAGGTTCAGCACGACCGGCGTGGCACCGGCGACCGTGATCGCCAGCGCGTCGCCCTCGTCGAGACCCTCGACCGTCTCACTCGAGGACTCCGGCACCTCCTGCCCGAGCCGCAGGGTGGTGACGGTGCCCTGCTCGGGGGAGGCGACGTACACCGTGCCGTCGGTCCCGGTGGCAGACACGGCGCCCTCGCCGAACTCGGCGACAGGGTCGTTGGTGGGGGCGATGGCCTGCAGTCCGGTGGCGGGCGCCATCCACAGCGTGCCGTCCTGCGGCTCGAGCACCGAGACGGTGCCGGCGCCGAGACCGACCGTGGCCCCGGCGGGGATGTCGATGTCGCCGACTGTGGCGACTGTGGCCACATCGACGGGGGCGAGGGTGGCGTTCGTCTCGTCGACGACGAGCACCGTGCGCCCGTCCTGCACGATGTCGTAGGTGTCGGAGACGGTGCGCAGACCGGCGTCGAGCACCTGCGAGGCGTCGTTGTAGCGGCCGACGAGGTAGCTGTCCTGCTTGGTGACCCAGACGGAGCCGTCGTTCAGCTCGACGTCGGTGGTCGGGAAGCCCTCGTAGAGGAAGGCCATGGTGGTGATCGCGACGGCTGAGACCGTGATGACGCTCGCCGACGCGAGCGTACGCGGACGCGCACGCAGCCACGCAAAAGACCTCACGAAGACAGGCCCCCTTGTCTCATCGGCGATGTGCGTGGCGTCGGTTCCGACCAGGGGTCGGCGCCTCGTCCACCCTAGTGGGAGGGCGCGCCCCCTCGCGGTGGGGAGAACTCCCCATGCGGGTCGCGCTCCCCGCCGGCGGTGTCAGGCCCGCCAGCACCCCACGACGTGGTCGTCGACCATTCCCGCCGACTGCATGAGCGCGTACATGGTCGTCGGCCCGACGAACCGGAACCCGCGGCGGCGCAGCTCCTTCGAGAGGGCGACGGACTCGGCGCTGGTGGGCGGAACCTCGGCGAAGGTGGCGGGCCGAGGGTGTCGCGGCGGCGCGAACGACCACATCAGGGTGTCGAGCTCCCCCGCAGCCATCTCTGCGACGAGGCGGGCGTTGCCGATGACAGCGAGGATCTTCGCCCGGTTGCGGATGATCCCGGCATCCGCCATGAGGCGCTCGACATCGCTCTCATCGAAGGCGGCGACGGCGGCGGGGTCGAAACCGGCGAAAACCTCCCGGAACCGCGGGCGCTTGCGCAGGATCGTGATCCACGACAGACCAGCCTGGAACCCCTCGAGGCTCATCTTCTCGAAAAGTGCACGGTCGCCGTGCAGGGGCCGGCCCCATTCCTCGTCGTGGTACCGCACGTACTCGGGGTCATCGCCCGCCCACGCGCAGCGGGCGACGCCGTCGGCGCCGAGGCGGGTGTCGGGGTTCACCCCGCCACCCTATGGCCGGGGGCGCGGGCGCGACGGTTGCGGGCGCGACGCGACGCCGGGATCGGATGCCGAGGGTCGCGCGGCCGACCCGGGTGGGCATCCGCCCCACAGCCTGCTCAGGTGACCCGTGTTGACGCCATCCGGCCGGGATTCCGACAACACGGGTCAGGTGAGCGCGCGGGGGCGCCTACTTCTTCTTGCGCAGCGACTTCTCCGACACCGGGGCGTTGCCCGCGGCGGCGAGCGCGGCGTAGTGGGCGCGCGCCTCCTCCTGACGCTCGCGCTCCGCGCCCGACGCGATCGGCGCGCGCAGGTGGTCGGGCTCGAAGCCGAACGCGTCGACGAGGTCCTGGGCGTGCGGGCGCAGCCGGCCGCACAGACGGTCGATGTACCGCGAGACCGAGGCGGCGCGCTGCGTCGACAGCCGGCCGTGGATGAGGTGCCAGGCGAGGTGCTTCTCGATGAGCGACAACCCGAACAGGTCACGCAGCCACGTGAGCACCTGGCGGGTGCCGTCGTCGGCGGCGCGGTTCACACCGTCGGTGAAGGCCTCCCACTGCAGCAGCTCGGCGTGAGCGCGGGCGGCCTCGATGAGCTCGGACTGGTTTTCATTGAAGAGCGCCGCGGCATCCGTCGGCGACATCTTCGCCGCAGGACGCAGCCGCCCGGCGATGTCGGCGACCATCTGCTGCACCCGTCCGGACAGCAGGTCGTGCTGCTGGTCGGCGCGCAGGCCCAGCTCGACCGAGCGGGCGGTGGAGCCGAAGTCGGTGACGGTCTGGCCGAGGCGGCGCAGGCCGGCGCCGTGGAAGACCTTGCCGGCGGTCTGACCGACGGCGAAGCGGGCGAGCGCTGCGGCATCCGCGCCCTTGAACTGCTTCGCGAAGTCGCTCAGCAGGCGCTTGCCCACCAGCTGCAGCAGCACGGTGTTGTCGCCCTCGAAGGTGGCGTAGATGTCGAGGTCGGCGCGCAGCCCCACGAGCCGGTTCTCCGCAAGGAAGCCGGCTCCGCCGCACGCCTCCCGGCACTCCTGGATCGTGTCCAGCGCGTTCCACGTCGACATCGACTTCAGTGCCGCCGCGAGCGTCTCGAGGTCCTCGCGCTCGTCAGGGGTGTCCTTGCGTCCGCTGAAGACGCCATCGAACTTCTTGATCAGCTCGTCGCCGGCGAAATGCTGGGCGTATACCTCCGCCAGGCGCGGCAGCAGGCGACGCTGGTGCTGGGCGTAGTCCAGCAGCACGACCTCGTCCGTGCCGCTGCCGCTGTCGAACTGGCGACGCTGGTTGCCGTAGGTCACCGCGATCGTGAGGGCCGCGGCGGTGGCGTTGGTGGCCGCGCCCTCGATGCACACCCGGCCCTGCACGAGGGCGCCGAGCATCGTGAAGAAGCGACGCCCGGAGCTGGCGATCTCGCTGGAGTATGTGCCGTCGGGGGCGATGTCGCCGTAGCGGTTGAGCAGGTTCGTGCGAGGGATGCGCACCTGGTCGAAGTGCAGGCGGCCGTTGTCGATGCCGTTGAGCCCACCCTTGACGCCGTCGTCCTCACCGCCGACGCCGGGGAGGAAGTCGCCCTTCTCGTCGCGCAGCGGCACGAAGAAGCAGTGCACGCCGTAGTTGACGCCGCCGCTGATCAGCTGGGCGAACACCGTCGCCGCCCGTCCGTGCAGGGCCGCGTTGCCGAGGTAGTCCTTCCACGCGCCCCGGAACGGGGTGTGGATGACGAATTCCTCGGCCTCGACGTCGTAGGTCGCGGTGGTGCCGATGGCGGCGACGTCCGACCCATGGCCGGTCTCGGTCATGGCGAAAGCGCCGGGCAGGTCGAGGGTCATCACGTCGTGCAGCCACTTGTCGTGGTGGGGCTTTGTGCCGAGGTGGTGGATCGCCGAGCCGAACAGACCCCATTGCACGCCCGCCTTGACCTGCAGGCTCGGGTCGGCGAGCACCAGCTCCAGGTACGCGGCGACGTTGGCGCCGTTGTCGTCGAGTCCGCCGTACTCCTTCGGGTAGGCGCGTCGCGAGCCGCCGTAGCTCACCACGATGCGCAGCTGCTCGAGCACGCGCTCGCGGTGCTCGGCCATCGACAGGCCATCGACGCGCCACAGGTCGGGGTTCTTGACCATCTCGCGCGCTTCACGCCGCGTGTCGGCCCAGGTGCCCAGCAGCAGGTCGGTGACCCGCGGGATGTCGATGCGTGCGTCGTGCGCCTCGTCGGCGGTGTGCGCGGCGGTAGGCGCGCCACCGGCGGGCGTGCGCTTGCTGGTGGCGGGTTTGTGCGGACGGACGGCAGCGTCGGTCATGGTGCACCCTTCGGCGAGGCGGGACGGAATCCTCCGACCGTAGGTGTCCCACAACGCCCGCTCAACCCGGTTGGACCCTCCCCACAATTCCCGCCGCCCCTGTCGCGACCCCCCGTTGTGCGCACCCCACACCCCCAGGCCGCTCGGCCCCGCGGGGATCACCGTCGCCGTGGGGCCGGTTGCGGTCGTCGCGGGGATCATCTCCGCACTGGTCATCGTCGTGTGCAGAAAAGATCTCGCCGAGGAGCAACGCCGTGACCGTCCGGCGCACACTCTGGCAGTGATCGCCGCGATCGGTGTTCAATCGGTCCCGGGAGGGGGCAGCGGTGGTGGTGACTCTCGAACGTTGGCATCCGAATGACTTCGACCTGCTCGTGCGGATGAACACCCCGGAAATGACGGAGCATCTCGGCGGGACTCACTCGGCGACGCGAATACTCAGTCGGCGGCGGCGATGACGGCGAGCACGGACTCGCCGTAGGCCTCGCGCTTCTTGGCGCCGATGCCGGTGATGCCGTCCAAGTCCGCGAGCGACCGCGGCCGGTGCTCGGCGAGCGCCCGCAGCGTCGCGTCGCCGAAGACGATGTACGCCGGCACTCCCTGCTCGCGAGCGGTCTCGGCGCGCCACGCACGCAGGGCCTCGAACAGCCCCCGGTCGCCCTCGCCCAGGCTGTCGGCCGCCGACGCTTTGCGCACCCGGGCACCGGCGACCGGTCGCCCGATCGTGTCGCGGCGCAGCGGCACGTCGGCCTCGCCGCGCAGCACGGCGGCGGCGGGTTCGCCCAGCGCAAGCGTGCCGTAGTCGCCGCGCGCGACGAGGATGCCGCGGGCCAGCAGCTGCCGCACGATCGAGCGCCAGTCCTGGTCGGTGAGGTCCGCGCCCAGCCCGTAGGTGGAAAGCCGCTCGTGGCCCTGCTGCCGGATCCGCTCGGTGTCGGCGCCGCGCAGGATGTCGATGAGGTGGCCAGCGCCGAATGACTGGTTGCGCTCGCGCTGCAGCCGCACGATCGTCGACAGCAGCTTCTGCGCCGGCACCAGGCCGTCGTACGTCTCCGGAGCTTCGAGACACGTGTCGCAGTTGCCGCAGCGCTCGGACTGCTGGCCGAAGTACCCCAGCAGGTTCTGCCGGCGGCACTCGACGGTCTCGCAGAGGGCCAGCATGGCGTCGAGGTGCTGCCCCATGCGCATCTTGAAGGTGCGGTCGCCGGGGCTCTGGTCGATGAGCCGTCGCTGCTGCACCACGTCGCCGAGGCCGTAGGCCATCCATGCCATCGCCGGCTCGCCGTCGCGCCCCGCGCGGCCGGTCTCCTGGTAGTACCCCTCGACCGACTTCGGCAAGTCGATGTGGGCGACGAAGCGCACGTCGGGCTTGTCGATCCCCATGCCGAACGCGATCGTCGCCACCATCACGACGCCGTCCTCGCGGAGGAACCGGGACTGGTGCCGCGCCCGCATACCGGCATCCAACCCCGCGTGGTACGGCAGCGCGTCGAGGCCCTGCGTGCGCAGGTACTCGGCGGTCTGCTCGACCGACTTGCGGCTGAGCGCGTACACGATGCCGGCGGAGCCCTCGGGCATGGACCGGATGAACGACACCAGCTGACGGCGCGGGTCGACCTTCGGCACGATGCGGTACTGGATGTTGGGGCGGTCGAAGCTCGCGACGAAGTGACGCGCCTCGGGCAGGTGCAGCCGCTGGGTGAGCTCCTCGTGCGTCGCGCGCGTCGCCGTGGCGGTGAGCGCCATGCGGGGAACGCCCGGGAACCGCTCCGCCAGATCGCCGAGGGCGAGGTAGTCGGGCCGGAAGTCGTGACCCCACTGCGACACACAGTGCGCCTCGTCGATCGCGATGACGCTGAGCTTTCCGCGCTGCAGCAGCGCGGTCGTCTGGGCGCTCGAGAGCCGCTCGGGCGCGACGTAGATGAGGTCGAGTTCGCCCGCGAGGTAGTCGCGCTCCACCGCCTGGCGCTCGGCCGGCGACTGCGTGGAGTTCAGGTATGCCGCCCGCACGCCGTTGGAGATCAGCGCGTCCACCTGGTCGTGCATCAGCGCGATGAGCGGCGAGATCACCAGGCCCGTGCCGGGCCGCACAAGGGCGGGCACCTGGTAGGTGATCGACTTGCCCGCACCCGTGGGCATGAGCACGACGGCGTCACCACCGCCGACGACCTGCGCGACGACCTCGCCCTGGTCGCCGCGGAAGGCGTCGTACCCGAAGACCTCCTTGAGCACGGCCGCGGGGTCCGCACCGGTGAACTCCCGGCGCGGCGGCAGGTCCAGACCGGCGGATGCCGTGACGTCCGAACCCCGGCGCGACGGCGCCGCAGCTCGCGACGGCGTAGCCCGCGGCGGGGTCCATGCCTCGTCAGGCGGAGGCATCCACCCATCGTCGGGGGGCGGTGCCCACTCGTCGGGCGGGGGTTCGAAGTCATCGAACGGGGGTGCGTCGACCGACACCCAGCCGGCATCCGTCGTCTCTTGCCCGTCCCTCACCCGAACACCCTACCCAGCGCCGCTGACACGGAGCTGGAGTCATCCCCCGAAGCCGCCTCCGCCGCCGTCGAAACCGCCCCCGAATCCGCCGCCGTCCATCCCGCCGAACCCGCCGTCGCCGCCGAATCCGCCACCGTCTGCCCCACCGAAGCCGCCACCGGCCCCGTCGGCCGGCACGCCCGCGATCTCGCCCACCCAGGCGGGCTCGCCCGCAAGGGCCAGCGACCCGGCGCCGACGGAGAAGTACGAGACGAGCGTCGCCGACGTCAGAAAGTGCCCGGCCACGAGGGTGATCAGGATCGGAGCGTCGAACGGCCAGATGCCGGAGTGCTCCGCACGCCCGCCGGAGCCGTCGGCGCGACGGTCGCCCTCCGCTACGGCGAGACTCCCGCGCGCGCCCGACGAACCGGTGGCCACCAGTCGCTGCAGCACGCTCGCCAGCAACGCCGGCTGAGGCTCACGCACCCGCTCCCGCTCGGACATGAAAGGCCGCAGCTTCGCGAACATCTCCTGCCGCTGCTCGAGCGGCAGACGGCCGAACGCCGCCTCATGCGCCCGCTCGATCACGGTGGGCGGGAGCGTCCCGAGCAGGTACACATAGCGCGACATACGCTCTTCGTCGGTCACCGCGGCATAAGGCTCGCGCTGTCGTCGCCGTCTCCACCGGGCCATCGGATCACCTCCGTCGGTGGCGACAGGTTACGCCGCGGCCCGCCGGAAAGCCACGGTGCGCGGGCGGCGCATTCCCCCACCCGCGCTCAGCACCACCGCTCGGCGATGGCGGCGACGACGTTCGCGTTGCGGTTGGTCCCGACCCCCAGCAGCTTCGCCGCCCCGAGCGGATCGACGGCGCCCTCCTGATAGCCGGGCCGCAGCAGC
>NZ_JANJFJ010000176.1:0-9091 GCF_024626565.1 Microbacterium sp. zg.Y909 | reverse complement strand
CTTCGCCGTAGATCACGGGAGTGGCGCCCAGGGCGGCGACGCGGTCGGCGCGACGCTCGGACGAGGTCGCGATGACGTCGGCACCGGCCAGCCGTGCGAACTGGATGACGGCCTGGCCGACGCTGCCGGACCCGCCGTGCACGAGCAGGGTCTCGCCCGCACCGATCGCGAGCGACCGCACGCACTGGTAGGCGGTGCCGACCGGAATGCCGAGAGCCGCGCCCATGGCCGCGCTGACGGCGGCCGGGCGGGCGAAGACCTTGTCGGCGGCGGCGACGACCTCTTCGGCGTAGCAGCCGTTGACACCCGAGATCACGACCGGGTCGCCGGGGCGGAACCCGTCGACGTCGTCTCCGACGGCGGTGACGATGCCGGCGGCATCCATCCCCAGATGGCGGGGCTTGTCGACGCTCGGCGGCGCCGAGGCCCGCAGTCCCGAGCGCAGCTTGGCATCGATCGGGTTGACGCCGGCGGTCTGGATGCGCACCGCCACCTGCCCGGCACCCGGCTCGCGGGTGGGCACGTCGATCTCGTGCAGCACTTCGGGATCACCGAACTCGGTGTAGACGATCGCACGGGACATCGGAACCTCTTCCGTAGGGGAACGGCTCTATCCTCGCAGAGCCTTCTGGATCCGTTGCGGTGAAACCGGTTCGGCGGTGCCGAGGCGCTGCGCGAACAGGCTCACCCGGTATTCCTCGAGCAGCCAGCGGACGTGCGCGAGGTTCGGCGGCGCACCCTCGGCGAGGGGGATCGTCCCCCCGGCCTCGGCGTAGAGCGCCGCCATGCGCTCATACTCGGTGAGGCGCTGGCGATCGCGGCCGGGGTTGTCGCCCAGCTGGGCGACGCGCTCCGCGGCGCCCGCCAGATAGCGCGGCAGCTGCGCCAGGCGGGCGATGCCGATGCGCGAGACGAAGCCGGGGAACACCAGGCCGGCAAGCTGACCCTTGATGTCGCCGAGCGCGGCGAGCAGCGTCATGGAGTTCTGCGCGCGCACCGCCTTCTCGACGTCGCGGGCGGCGGTCAGGATGCGGGCGGTCAGCGACACCGTCTGGAACAGCTCGTCCACGACGACGCGGGAGAACTCCGCGCGGACGCGGGCGAAGTCTGCAGGCGCCCGTACGACCGCCCCCGGCACCGTGCGGGCGAGCACGGCGTCGGCGACGGCCACGCGCGCGTCTTCGATGAGCGCCTTCGCAGACGGATAGGGCGATGCCGCGAGGGCGAGCTTCTCGTGCGCGGTCAGATGCTCCAGCACGTACGGGGCGGGCGAGGGGACCGTCAGCAGCAGCAGACGGCGCACCCCGGCGTGTGTCAGCCGCTCGGCGGCCTCGGGGGTGGCCTGGATCCGCAGCGCGACGGACGCGCCCTCGTCGACCAGCGACGGATACCCGCGCACCACGCCGCCCGCGACGCGCGTGTCGACGAGCGCCGGCAGGTCGCCGATCGTCCAATCCACCAGGCCCGTCTGCTCCGCGACGGCGGCGCCCCCGGTTCGCGCGTCGGCAACGCCGGAAGGGCCCGCGGCACCGAACCCGGGCGCGGCGCCAGGCGCCGAGCCGACGGCACCGGGACGCGGCGGCCGGTCGCCGCGCGGCGCGGTGAGGGACTTCGTCACCGCGCCGCGGGCGCGATCGGCGAGCCTGTCCTGCAGGGCGCGCAGGTCGCGATCGGATGCCACGGTGCGGCCACGTTCGTCCACCGCCCGGAACGACATCCACAGGTGCCCGGGGACCCGCTCGAGATCGAAGTCCGCGGCGGTGACGGGCTGGTTCGACACACGCTGCACCCGGGCGGCGAGAGCTTCGCGCAGCGGGCGGGGTGGCAGCCCGTCGTGGGACTCGGGACCGTCGCCGGCGAGCTCGTCGGCGAAGCGGGAAGCCCAGTCCGCGGCCGGGACGACGCTGCGGCGGATCGCCTTGGGCAGCGCCCGCAGCAGTCCCGCGATGAGCTCACCGCGCAGCCCCCAGCGGCACCACGACGCTCACCCCGTCGTCGGGGGCGCCGGGCTCGAAACGGTACGCCAGCGAGAGCACCTGGTCGCCCTGCTGCCAGCGCATCGGAAAGTCGCGTTCATCCGCGCGCGAGGCGTCGTCGACGAGGTCGGCCTCGGAGAGGTCCAGCAGCCGCGGGGTGCGGGCCGATGCATCGCGCCACCACGCCTCGAACGAGCGCACGTCATAGACGTCCTGCGGCACGCGGGAGGCGTAGAAGGCGTAGACGGCCTCGTCGCCGGCCAGGATGTCGCGGCGACGCTCCCGCTCCTCGATCTTCTCGAGCCGCCTGCGCAGCTCGAGGTTGCGGCGCTCGAACGCGGTGAGCCGCTTGTCGAGGTGGGTGACGTTCCAATCGCCGTCCACCAGGGCGTGGCGCAGGAACAGCTCACGCGCAAGGGGACGGTCGATGCGGGCCAGCTGCACGCGGCGGCGGGGCACGATCTCGAGCCCGAACAGCGTCACCTTCTCGGCGGCGACGGCCGCGCCGGCATCCTTCGACCAGTGCGGGTCGCTGAGGGTGCGGTGCGCCAGGTCGCCGGCGAGCTCTTCGGCCCACTCCGGGTCGATCGCGGCGACCGTGCGGGCGTACAGGCGCGACGTCTCGACGAGCTCGGCGGCCATGACGGCGTCGGGCGAGGCCTTGCGCAGCCCTGACCCGGGGAAGATGGCGAAGCGGGCGCCGCGGGCACCGCGGTACTCCGCGCGCGGGCGGCCCTTCGGCGCCTTGGCAGCCCGACCGCCGGTCGCGGTCGCCGAGGAGGTCGAGCGGGTGTCGAGGATGCCGAGGTGCGACAGCAGCCCGGAGAGGATCGCCCGGTGCACCCGGGCGGGGTCGGCGGCGCCGTCCTGCGGCCGCGGGGCGGCCGTCAGCTGCCGAAGCTGCCGGTGCACGTCGAACCATTCCCGGACCCGCACGTAGTTCAGGTGCTCGGCACGGCACATCCGGCGAAACGCGCTCGAGCCGAGCTCGGACTGCTGCTCGCGCAGATGGTTCCACAGGTTCAGCAGGCTGAGGAAGTCGCTGGTGGGGTCGGTGAACCGCGCGTGCAGGCGGTCGGCCTCTTCACGGCGCTCCTCGGGGCGCTCCCGCACGTCCTGGATCGACAGACCTGCGACGATCGCCAGCACGTCACCGGCGACCTCGAGGCGCCGTGCCTCGATGAGCATGCGCGCGAAGCGGGGATCGATGGGGAGTCGGGCGATCTCGCGCCCGATGTCGGTGAGGCGCCAGGCTCCGCGGGTCCGCCCGCTCCCTGAGCCCGTCGAAGGGCCGCTCCCTGAGCCCGTCGAAGGGCGCACGGCCCCGAGCTCGACCAGCAGGTCGAATGCCGCCTTCACGCCGCGGGAGTCCGGGGGAGTGAGGAAGGGGAACTCGGTGATGTCGCCGAACCCGAGCGCCAGCATCTGCAGGATGACCGACGCGAGGCTCGTGCGCAGGATCTCGGGCTCGGTGTACTCCGGCCGGGAGGTGAAGTCCTCTTCGGTGTACAGCCGGATCGCAATGCCGTCCGATGTGCGGCCCGCGCGCCCGGAGCGCTGCTGTGCCGACGCCTGCGAAACCGCCTCGATCGGCAGCCGCTGGATCTTGGATCGGGCGCTGTAGCGCGAGATACGGGCCGTGCCGGCGTCGATGACGTACTTGATGCCGGGGACGGTGAGGCTCGTCTCGGCGACGTTGGTCGCCAGGATCACGCGGCGGCGGAGCCCTGCCACCGTCGAGCGCTCGAACACCCGGTGCTGCTCGGCTGACGACAGCCGGCCGTAGAGGGGCAGCACCTCGGTGGGCGCGGTGTCCTTCGCGTACATGCCGCGGACGGCATCCATCGCATCGCGGATCTCGGCCTCACCGGGCAGGAACACCAGCACGTCTCCGGCCGGCTCGCGGTCGAGCTCTCGCAGGGCGCCCAGCAGTGCGTCGACGTCGTCGGGGCCGTCATCGCCGGAACCGGCCTCGGCGACGCGGCCGCGGTAGCGGATCTCCACCGGGTACGTGCGTCCGGACACCTCGATGATGGGCGCCGGGTTGCCTGCGGCATCCGCGAAGTGCTTCGCGAAGCTCTCGGGATCGATCGTCGCCGACGTGACGATGATCTTGAGATCGGGGCGGCGGGGCAGGATGCGACGGAGGTATCCGATCAGGAAGTCGACGTTCAGCGACCGTTCGTGCGCCTCGTCGATGATGATCGTGTCGTAGCGGCGCAGCAGCTTGTCGCGGTGGATCTCGTTGAGCAGGATGCCGTCGGTGACGAGCGCCACGCGGGTGTCGGCCGAGACGTTGTCGGTGAAGCGCACCTTGTAGCCGACCGTGGTGCCCAGCGGCACCTGCATCTCCTCGGCCACGCGCTCGGCGATGGTGCGCGCGGCGATGCGGCGGGGCTGCGTGTGCGCGATGCGGGTGCGGCCGAGCTCCAGGCAGATCTTCGGCAGCTGCGTGGTCTTGCCCGATCCCGTGGCGCCGGCGACGATGACCACCTGGTTCTCGGCGATGGCGCGCGCGATCTCGTCCCGCGCGGCGCTGACGGGCAGCTCGGGCGGGTAGACGATGACGGGCTCTGGTGCGGACACAGCCCTCCATCGTATGCCCGCGGATGCCGGGCTCGGTGCGCGGCGGCGCGGGGCGGTGGCCGGCGCACGAGGACAGGAGGACTCACCGGGACAGGACGATCGGGCACGAAACCACCTGTGTCGGTGATTCTTCCTGCGTCGAGGCGGGCGCCGTGGCGGATGCGGCGGGCCGGCGGATGCCGCGCTCGCGCGGATGCGCGCGACGGGCTCAGGCCTCCTGGAACGCCGAGGCCGCCACGATCGCGTCGAAGTACGACAGCAGCGTGTGCGGGATATTACCCAGCGGAGTGGTCAGCACGACGGTGAGCAGGCGCTTGGTCCCCGGGAGCGGGTACCAGTACTGCGCGACGAGGCGCCGCTGGGTGTACCGCTCGCCGTCCTCGATTTCGACCGTCTCCTCGATCTCGTGGACCCGCACGACCTCGCCGTCCATGCAGCGCCGCCTCACCATGGTCTCGGCGCGCGACGGGTCCATCAGCGGGATCGACTTCTCGAACACCGCGAGCACGGATGCCGCGTCCGTGCCGATCGCGGGACTCATCCGCATCCGCTCGTCTTCGAACACCGTGAGGGTCGCCGACATGGGCTGACCGGGGCCGAGCTCGGTCTGGATCATCAGAAGCTGCGCATCGGCGTCGGCGGCCGCCGTGGCGGCCTTGCCCAGCTCGTCGCGCAGACGCGCGCGGCCCGTCGCACGGTCGTCTGCCCGGCCGAGCACGCCGGTGGCGATCTGCTTGGTGGAATCGGCGATGGCCGCCGGGGAGGACAGATCGATGCGCCACCACGTCCCGACCATGCGGAAGACCAGCTGGCGCGTGGCATCGGTCGTGGTCATCCGGCGCTCAGCTCCGACAGATCCGCGCCGATCAGCTGCAGGCTGGAGCTGAGCCACACCCACTCCACGTCGGCGGGAAGCCCCTCTCCGGCGGGCGACAGATCGAGGATGACGTCTGTGTCTGCGGCCGACCGGGCCAGGATCTTCAGGTCGTCGATGTCGGACTTGGCGTTCTGCAGCGCCGCGACGGCGATGTTGACGACGGTCTCGGTACTTACCGGCTCGTCTCCCGAGATCGACACCGCGATGCTCATCACGCGGGCCATACCCGACTCGGTGACTTTGACGGTGAGCACGTCGGCGACGCGCGGGTCGGACGCGGCCACGGCGTCGGTGACGGTGGTCATGGTGGTTTCCTCCTGGTCGGATTGCGTCGCCGTCGGGCCGGTCGACGCGGGGGCGCAGCTGCTGAACAGCCCCACCAGCACCACGACCGTGGTGAGGCGGATCGCGTGTCGTCGGCGCGCTTTCGTCATTCGGACCACCCGTAGTACCTCTGCTGGTATCCGTAGGCGTTGTCGTCGCCCGTGAAGTACGCGTCGAGGTCGTCGGTGGTCCCGGCCGGCACCATGCCGACCCGGTTCTGCAGCGTCTGGTCGTAGGCGTCGGCGCTGTGGATGCCGTGCAGGCCCTCGTCCGCGCGCGGGGACTCGGTCTGGATCGTGGTCCAGTTCGGCTGCTGCCGCGCCTGGCCGTCCAGTCCGAGCGTGACGACGGAGTCCAGATGCGGGACGGGATCGCCGTCATGCTGCACCGAGACGACCTGGACGCTCGACGGGATGGGCATGTGGTCGATCGGGGCGCCGGCGGCGACGACCGCAGACCAGTTGTAGTCCCGGTTGTAGGCGGCCAGGGTGCCCGCCATGATTCCGCCCTGGCTGAAGCCGACGAGCATGACCGGATCGTTCGGGCCGACACCGGCCTGCTGCATCGCCTCGATGACGGCGCGCTCGTACTGCGAGCGCAGCGACGGGGTCAGCACGAGCGCGAGGTTGCTGTCGAGGTCGTGCACGCCTCCCTGGTCGCCGTTGAGGCGGGAGAGCCATTCCTGAGTGCTCGGCAGCGCGACACGCCACCTCACCACGCCGTCGGCATCGACGACCCGCGTCACGCCGACGACGGTCTCCTCCACCCCGGTCACCTCACCATCCGCGTCATAGGTGCGCCCCAGGGTGTCGACGAAGCCGGCGTCGGCGAGAGCCCCGGACAGATCGGACGGCTGGCCCGGGTCGTCCCCGGCCTCGTGATCGGTGAGGTCCCGCTGGTCGACGGACGGGGTCGGCTTGCCCACATCCGACAGCACGCTGGCGAGGAGGAATCCGGCCAGCACCGTCGTGACGAGGGCGGCGATGGCCGGCCCGATGACGGGGATCATCGCCAGGAGCGCGTACACGAGCAGCAGGATCACGGCGACGCCCAGCAGCGCGACGAGGGTCGAGACGAGGCGCTGCAATTCGGCGTAGACGTCGGCGAGGAAGTCGCCGACCCACTGGGCGATGGTGGCAAGGAAGTCGCCGACGTCGTCGAGGAAGTTCTTGACCTTGTCCCAGAACCCCTCGTTCGTGCCGTCGATGGCGGAATCGATGCGGTCAATCGCGATCTGAGCCGCGCGCTCCATGTCCTGGCGGGCGGCGTCGAGCTCGATGCGCGCGGCGTCGGCTGCGGCATCCATGCGGGCGTTGCGCGCTCGGGCGGCCTCGACCTCGCTCGCCGCGGTGCGAAGGTTCCCCGCCGGAGCATCGGCTTCTTCCAACTGCTCCAGGCGTCGCTCGGACACCAGCAGTTCGTACTCGGCGGTGGCGCCGCCGGCATTGGCCCGGGCCTCGGCGATCTCGGCGTCGTCGGCCCTTTCGTGGGCGGCCTTCAGTGCCACGGCATACTCCACCAGCGCGCGGGCCGTGCCGGAATAGCGTTCGTGCGCCCGGTCGAGGTCGCGGGCGACCTCGGCGCTGCGGTCGCGGATGACGTCCATCGAGCGGGCGGTGCTGTCATACGCGATGGCGCGCAGGTCATCTGCGGCCTGCTGGATGAGCGAGGCCGAGGAGACGTAGGAGGCGGAGCGTTCCGCGAGGGAGGTCGGGTTTCCGGGCAGGACGCTCATCGGGTGGCTCCGTGGGTGGTGTCGTCGGTGATGAGCTCGCGCGCCCACGAGGGGACTTCGGCGTCGTCGAGGATGGCGGGGAGGGTCTGGTAGACGGGACCGATGGGTGTGGGCTCGGCCCCGGAGTTGCTCACGGGCTCGTCGAGGATGGCGGGGAGGGTCTCGTAGACGGGTCCGACGGGCCCCACGGGTGCGGGCTCGCCCACGAGGCGACCCTCGTTGAAGTCCTGCGGGTGGGTGATGGGCTCGAAGGAGGCGCCGGATGTGGGGGGTTCGAAGCCCATGATGCCGGCGGCGCCGTCGACGGTGCCGGAACCCGGTGCGGGGGAAGGGGCAGGCGTCGGTGCGGGACCCGGGGACGGTGAAGGCATCGGTGAGGGGGCGGGCCCCGGCGACGGCGAGGGCGCCGGAGCGGGAGCGGGTCCCGGCGACGGCGAGGGCGCCGGAGCGGGGGCGGGTCCCGGGGCAGGGGCACCGGGTGCCGGTCCGCCCGGCGCGGGCTGCGGCGCGGGGTCGGGAGCGTTCTGTGCCGGCTCGAGGGCGGCCGCGAGGTCGGTGTCGAGGTCGCTGAAGGTGTCGGCCACCGCGCGGAGATAGTCCGCGATGAATCGCAGATTGTCTTCGAGCTTGCCTCGGGCGATGTCCCACTTGTCGCCGAACTCGCGCACCTTCCCGCCGAGACGGTCGTGGCCGGTGTCGGCCGCGGCAGCTCCCGCGATGCTCTCGGCGCGGGCGAAGCTGCTCGCCACCGTCTCAGCCGTGCGGGCGCTGCTGCGCAGCTCCGCGAAGTCCAGTTTCAGATCGACCATGGCCGTTCTCCCTCCCGCTCAGACGACGAAACGGGGCCGGCCGAAAAGGACCGGCCCCGCTTCTGGGACTGTGATCAGCCGATCGAAGAGGCCAGCTGCTCGTCCGTGGACTGCAGCGCCGAAGCGGCCTTCTCGAGGAACTGCGCCATGCCGTCGATGCCCTGCACGGTGCGCTGGGCGCCGGAGGTGAACTGCTCGTAGGAGGAGTCGAAGGCACCCGAGGCGCGGGTCGTGGTGAAGCCGTCCTGCACGAGCTGGCTGACCAGGGAGCGCAGCTCCTGCAGCTTGCCCTCCAGGTCGGACTGGCCCGCACGCAGACGGTTCGCGGCGCTCTGCATCTGGTCGTACGTGACGTTGAGGTTCGCCATTGTCTCACTCCTTGTGTCCGGAAGCGGCAGTTCCTCTGCCGACATGTTCAACCTATGGGACCGCTATGGCGTCGGCCAATGGGGAGTACTCCCCATCTTTCGGGGCCGCCTCGCCGACGAGCGGGAACTGCACCCGCACCGTCTTGCCGCTGGCGGCGAGCATGGCGCGGCCGACGGGGAATTCGCGCTTGAGCAGCCGCGGGAACGCCGTCTTGAGCACCACCTCGCCGTCGTGCGTGTCCGGCTGCAGCACCACACCGCGGCGGGCCGATTTGATGTCGCCCAGCAAGCCGAAGCCCGTGGTCCAGTCGCTCGTCTCGCCCTCGGCGACGAGCAGGCCGTCGCCGCGCTTGACCCGCTTGGCGAAGTCCGACAGCGGCATCTCGGCGAGGGAGGTCGCGTACTCCGAGGCGCCT